>NZ_JBHYVA010000006.1:0-40921 GCF_042750055.1 Streptomyces sp. NPDC059456 | reverse complement strand
GGACTTTCAGTACTACGCCGTCACCATCTGGCGGGACTATTCCAGGTTCCCGCGTCCCCGCCCCCCGCCCCCCGCCCGGCCGCGGCCGCGCGCGGCCGGGCGCCCCCCCCCCCCCCCGGGTCCGGGCAGCCGCCGGAGGCCTAGGCCTTGGCCTCGGCCAGCAGCTTCTGGATGCGGGACACGCCCTCGACCAGGTCCGCGTCGCCCAGGGCGTACGACAGGCGCAGGTAGCCGGGGGTGCCGAAGGCCTCGCCCGGGACGACCGCGACCTCGGCCTCGTCCAGGATCAGCGAGGCGAGCTCGCCGGAGGTCTGCGGGCGCTTGCCCCGGATCTCCTTGCCGAGCAGGTCCTTGACCGACGGGTACGCGTAGAACGCGCCCTCGGGCGTCGGGCAGAACACGCCGTCGATCTCGTTCAGCATCTTGACCATCGTCTGGCGACGGCGGTCGAACGCCTTGCGCATCTCCGCGACCGCGTCCAGGTTGCCCGAGACGGCGGCCAGCGCCGCGACCTGGGCCACGTTGGAGACGTTGGAGGTGGCGTGCGACTGCAGGTTGGTCGCCGCCTTGATGACGTCCTGCGGGGCGATGACCCAGCCCACGCGCCAGCCCGTCATCGCGTACGTCTTGGCGACGCCGTTGACGACGATGCACTTGTCGCGCAGCGCCGGGACCAGGACCGGCAGCGAGGTGAACTTCGCGTCGCCGTAGACCAGGTGCTCGTAGATCTCGTCCGTCAGCACCCACAGGCCGTGCTCGGCGGCCCACTCGCCGATCGCCTTCGCGTCGGCCTCGCTGTAGACGGCGCCGGTCGGGTTCGACGGGGAGACGAACAGGACGACCTTGGTGCGCTCGGTGCGGGCGGCTTCGAGCTGCTCGACGGACACGCGGTAGCCGGTGGTCTCGTCGGCGACGACCTCGACCGGGACGCCGCCGGCGAGGCGGATCGACTCGGGGTAGGTGGTCCAGTACGGGGCCGGGACGATGACCTCGTCACCCGGGTCGAGGACGGCGGCGAACGCCTCGTAGATCGCCTGCTTGCCGCCGTTGGTGACCAGGACCTGCGACGCGTCGACCTCGTAGCCCGAGTCGCGCAGCGTCTTCGCGGCGATCGCCGTCTTCAGCTCGGGCAGACCCCCGGCGGGCGTGTAGCGGTGGTACTTCGGGTTGCGGCAGGCCTCGACCGCGGCCTCGACGATGTAGTCCGGGGTCGGGAAGTCGGGCTCGCCCGCACCGAAGCCGATCACCGGGCGCCCGGCGGCCTTGAGGGCCTTGGCCTTGGCGTCCACGGCGAGCGTGGCGGACTCGGAAATGGCGCCGATACGGGCGGACACCCGGCGCTCGGAGGAAGGCGTTGCAGAGGTCATGCGGCCAATCGTCCCAGACGCCCCAGAGGCGCCGCACACCGTTTCAGTCATCGGACGGACCAGCCGAAAATGCGCTCTGTTCGACGTCAGGGCCCGGACCACGTACACTCACCTGTCGTTGGACCCCGCCGGTCACTCCAGAACGCGAGCACTCCGCGCACCCGTCTGGATGCGGTAGGTTGGGGGACGCAACAAAGGGTCGTAGCTCAATTGGTAGAGCACTGGTCTCCAAAACCAGCGGTTGGGGGTTCGAGTCCCTCCGGCCCTGCTCCACACTCCTTCTCGGACGTGTGCGCAGGTACGTACTTCGATGCAACGCCGTGCGGCGCAACCGGGCGCGGCTACGGCCACGACCCGGATTCAGGTGAGAGACGTGACGGACGCCCTGGGCTCCATCGACATGCCTGACGCCGAGGACGACACCCGCGAGAAGAAGGCCCGCAAGGGCGGCAAGCGCGGGAAGAAGGGTCCTCTGGGCCGGCTCGCGCTGTTCTACCGCCAGATCATCGCGGAGCTCCGCAAGGTCGTCTGGCCGACGCGCAACCAGCTCACGACGTACACCACCGTGGTGATTGTCTTCGTCGTCATCATGATCGGTCTGGTGACCGTGATTGACTATGGGTTCCAGGAAGCCATCAAGTTCGTCTTCGGCTGATCCCCGCGGAGGGCGGCGCCTTGATGGGTGCCGCCCGTTTTCGCATGTTCGACCACCTTTTGTATCCAGGAAGAAGCAGCCACCGTGTCTGACCCGAACCTGAACGCGAGCCCCGACTCCGTCGAGTCCGTCGAGGACGCGCTCGACATCGTCGAGGCGGCAGACGCTGTGGACCCCGACGAGGCCGAGCTCGCCGACGCCGAGGCGGGTGTCGCCGCCGAAGAGGCCGCGCTGCACGTCGAGGACGAGGCTGCTGACGAGGTCGCGGACGACGAAGAGGCCGAGGAAGCCGACGCGGACGCCGCCGTCGCCGAGGCCGACGACGTCGAGGACGAGGTCGAGACCGCCGACGAGGACGCGGAGCCCGCCGAGCCGGTCGACCCCATCCAGGCCCTGCGCGACGAGCTGCGCCTCCTGCCCGGCGAGTGGTACGTGATCCACACCTACGCGGGCTACGAGAAGCGCGTGAAGGCCAACCTGGAGCAGCGCGCCGTCTCGCTGAACGTCGAGGAGTTCATCTACCAGGCCGAGGTGCCCGAGGAAGAGATCGTCCAGATCAAGAACGGCGAGCGCAAGAACGTCCGGCAGAACAAGCTGCCCGGTTACGTTCTCGTCCGCATGGATCTGACGAACGAGTCCTGGGGCGTCGTCCGCAACACGCCCGGTGTCACCGGCTTCGTCGGCAACGCGTACGACCCGTACCCGCTGACGCTGGACGAGATCGTCAAGATGCTCGCCCCGGAGGCGCAGGAGAAGGCCGCCAAGCAGGCCGCCGAGGACGCCGGTCTGCCGGCCCCCGCGGTCAAGCGCACCATCGAGGTCCTGGACTTCGAGGTCGGCGACTCGGTCACCGTCACCGACGGTCCGTTCGCGACGCTGCAGGCGACCATCAACGAGATCAACCCCGACTCGAAGAAGGTCAAGGGCCTCGTCGAGATCTTCGGTCGCGAGACCCCGGTCGAGCTCAGCTTCGACCAGATCCAGAAGAACTGATCTTCTGAGACAACGCTTCCGGACAGGTCAGATCGCCCCGCAAAGGGTGGTCTGACCTGCTCGGTTTTCAGCCCCGCCCTGATACCCGTTATCGTGGTGCGGTATGCCTCCATCCGGATGACCGGATTGGCGGCGAAAAACTCTCACTAGGACCCGGAGAGAGCAATGCCTCCCAAGAAGAAGAAGGTCACGGGGCTTATCAAGCTCCAGATCAAGGCCGGTGCGGCCAACCCGGCTCCGCCGGTCGGCCCCGCGCTCGGTCAGCACGGCGTCAACATCATGGAGTTCTGCAAGGCCTACAACGCCGCGACCGAGTCGCAGCGTGGCATGGTCGTGCCGGTGGAGATCACGGTCTACGAGGACCGCACCTTCACCTTCATCACGAAGACTCCGCCGGCCGCTCGCCTCATCCTGAAGGCCGCGGGCATCGAGAAGGGCTCCGGCGAGCCCCACAAGACCAAGGTCGCCAAGCTCACCGGCGCCCAGGTCCGCGAGATCGCCGAGCTGAAGATGCCCGACCTCAACGCCAACGACGTCGACGCCGCGATGAAGATCATCGCCGGCACCGCGCGCTCGATGGGCGTCACGGTCGAGGGCTGATCCAGCCACCCCCCAGCACCACCAAGTGGTAGGACCAAGCGCTGGTCCGCACCACGACTCCATGCCTGAAGCCAAAACACAGGAGCAGAAGTGAAGCGCAGCAAGACTCTCCGCGCTGCGGACGCCAAGGTCGACCGGGAGAAGCTGTACGCCCCGCTCGAGGCCGTCCGTCTCGCCAAGGAGACCTCCACGACCAAGTTCGACGCCACCGTCGAGGTCGCCTTCCGCCTGGGTGTCGACCCGCGCAAGGCCGACCAGATGGTCCGTGGCACCGTGAACCTCCCGCACGGCACCGGTAAGACCGCCCGGGTCCTGGTCTTCGCGACCGGTGACCGTGCTGCGGCCGCGGAAGCCGCCGGCGCCGACATCGTCGGCGACGACGAGCTGATCAACGAGATCGCCAAGGGCAACCGCCTGAACGAGTTCGACGCGGTTGTCGCCACCCCGGACCTCATGGGCAAGGTCGGCCGCCTCGGCCGCGTGCTCGGTCCGCGTGGTCTGATGCCGAACCCGAAGACCGGCACCGTCACCATGGACGTTGCCAAGGCTGTCACCGAGATCAAGGGTGGCAAGATCGAGTTCCGCGTCGACAAGCACTCGAACCTGCACTTCATCATCGGCAAGGTCTCCTTCACCGATGAGCAGCTGGTCGAGAACTACGGTGCGGCCCTGGACGAGATCCTTCGTCTGAAGCCGTCCGCCGCCAAGGGCCGCTACGTCAAGAAGGCCGCCCTGAGCACCACGATGGGCCCCGGCATCCAGCTGGACTCGAACCGCACCCGGAACCTCCTCGTCGAGGAAGACCCGGCCGCTGTCTGAGCTCCGCTGAGCCTCCGGCTCACCTGAGTGGCTGAAACGGGCCCCTCGCCCCCTTCACAGGGCGGCGAGGGGCCCGTTTTCCGTGTTTCGGGCCACATATGCCGTACTGGGCAGTAATCGGCACACAAGCGACGGTCCGGGGAACGTAGGGTCGACGGGCAAGCAAACGATCACACAGGGGGTGGGGATCTTCATGTCGGCATTCGGCAGGAGGACCGCGGGCGCGGCACTGGCCGCCGTACTGCTCGTGGGCGGGGCCACGGCGTGCGAGAACGGCACGAAGGACGACTCCGGCAAGGCCGGCGGGGCGCCCTCACCGGCCGCCGCGCAGGCGGCGGGCGGCTCGGCCACCGAGGCCATCGCAGCGGCCTACAAGAAGACCTCGGCCGCCAAGTCGGCCAAGGTGCACATGACGATGAAGATGAGCGGCGGGCTCGGCGGCCAGACCGTCGAGATGACCGGCGTCCAGGGGTGGGACCCGCAGGTCATGGACATCACCATGAAGGGTGGTCTCGGCGGCCTGGGCGGTCCGGGCGGCCTCGGCGGTGCCGCCGCCGACTCCGTGCGCATGGTCATGGCCGGCGAGGTCATGTACATGGAGATGCCGCCCGGCTCGCCCATGGCCTCGGAGGTCATGGAGGGCAAGCGCTGGATGAAGATCGACACGAAGGCCGCGGGCGAGCTCTACGGCGACGCGGCCATGAAGAAGCTCGGCGGTGGCATGGGCGGCGGCATGAGCGGGATGGACCGGAACCAGGACCCCGCCAAGCAGCTCGCCCTGCTGCTCGCCTCGCCGAACGTGAAGCTCATCGGCTCCGAGAAGGTCGCGGGCACCGATACGCAGCACTACGAGGGCACCCTGACCTTCGACGAGATGCTCGCCGCGAACCCGGATGCCAAGGCGCTGCCCGAGGCCGACCGCGCGCAGCTCACCGAGGCCATGAAGAAGGCCGGCATCAAGGGCTACGGCATGGACGTCTGGGTCGACAAGGACGGCTACCCGGCCCGGATGAAGGTCTCCATCGGCACGCCCGGAGGCGCCCTCGACGTGGACGCCCAGTACTCGGACTACGCCACGGCGGCGAACATCCAGACCCCGCCCGAGAACGAGACGCTCGACGTGTTCGCGAAGCTCAAGGAGCTGGGCGCCACGGGGGCCGGCCGCGGAGCCGGGGCCTGACCCGGCCCTGAGGCCGCATGTAGCACCGGTAGGACCATCCATGGGGGAGAACCAATGAACACGGCTGCACTGACCCGCGCCGCGATCGCCGCGGCGGGGGCCGCACTGCTCGTGGGCGGCCTCGCCGCCTGCGGGACCGACACGGCCGGGGGGAAGGCCGACGGCGGCAGGAAGACGGCCGGGGCCGAGACGCCGGGGGACGCGGTGAAGGCGTCCTACGTGAAGACGGCCGCCGCGAAGTTCGCCGCGTACGAGATGACCATCACCCCGGGCAGCGGCAAGGCCGAGCAGCTCAAGGGCACCAAGGGCTGGTACCCGTCGAGCACCGGCATCGACGCCAGGGGCGGCGGCTCCGACAACCAGGTCATGATCGGCGACGTCATCTACACCCACTCGGACAAGCCCGTCGACGGCAAGTCCTGGATGAAGATGAACCTGAACAAGGACGGCAAGGGCCGCCGGCGGTTCAACGACGACCCGGCCGACTACCTCGCCGTGCTCCTGGGCCAGCAGAAGGTGACGCTGGTCGGCACCGAGCAGGTCGAGGGCGGGGAGGCCCGGCACTTCAAGGGCAGCCTGACCAACGCCGACCTGCTCGCGGCGGACGAGTCCACCAAGGTGATGGAGGCCGCGAACCGGCAGTACCTCCACGAGGCGCTGAAGGAGTACCTCACCCTGGACGTGGACCTGTGGATCGGCAAGGACGGCCACCCCGTCCGCGTCGAATCCGTGCAGGGCACCAAGGACGGCACGACGAAGGTCTCGGCGAAGTTCTCCGGCTACGGCACGACGGCGCCGGTCACCGCGCCGCCCGCGGACCAGGTGGCCGACTTCGACGACGTGATGAAGGGCATCGACGACAAGCTCAAGGGGGTCGACGACACGCTCAAGGGCGTCGACGACACGCTGGGGCAGGCCGACCGGACCCTGAGGGACGCGGGGCTGGGCGGACTCGGCGGCTCCTGAGCCCCTCCCGGGCCCCGGGGGAGCGTCCGCCGCCGGGGCTCCCCGCCCCTCCCGAGGCGATTTGCCTTGCGTCGACCGGTTCACGTACTCTTCCCAGGAAGCCAAAGACCGCTGGTCGTTGCCGTGTCCGAAGGGTGCGGCGGCCGAAGGATCCGCCAATTGCGGACGTCCTGCGCAGGTGACTGTGGAAAGCTCCCGGATTTCTTTCCGGTCGAGCTACGCCCTGGCGCCTGCGCCGGGGCGTTTCGTATGTCAGCCCCTTCTGAGCGGTCCTCATCACCCGGAAGGAGGCGAACGCACCATGCCGACGCCCAACAAGGCTGCATCGGTAGCCGAGCTCAAGGACGCGTTCCAGAGCTCGAACGCCGCCGTGCTGACCGAGTACCGGGGTCTCACCGTCGCGCAGCTCAAGACGCTGCGTCGCTCCCTCGGTGAGAACGCCCAGTACGCCGTGGTGAAGAACACGCTGACCAAGATTGCGGCCAACCAGGCCGGGATCACCGCGCTGGACGAGCACTTCGCTGGTCCGACCGCGGTCGCCTTCATCACCGGTGACCCGGTGGAGTCGGCGAAGGCCCTGCGTGACTTCGCCAAGGAGAACCCGAACCTCATCATCAAGGCCGGTGTCCTTGACGGTAAGGCTCTCTCCGCCGACGAAATCAAGAAGCTTGCGGACCTCGAGTCCCGCGAGGTTCTGCTCAGCAAGCTGGCCGGCGCGTTCAAGGGCAAGCAGTCTCAGGCTGCCTCGCTCTTCCAGGCGCTGCCGTCGAAGTTCGTCCGCACCGCGGAAGCGCTTCGCGTCAAGCTCGCCGAGCAGGGCGGTGCCGAGTAATTCGGCTCGCGCATTGATCCACGCCGCCTAGTGCGTGGGTCGTAGCGGGCCGTTACGCCCGCCTCTATAGACACATCGGCACCTGCCGAATTAGTGGAAGGATCGCCCATCATGGCGAAGCTCTCTCAGGACGACCTCCTCGCCCAGTTCGAGGAGATGACCCTCATCGAGCTCTCCGAGTTCGTGAAGGCCTTCGAGGAGAAGTTCGACGTCACCGCCGCCGCGGCCGTCGCCGTTGCCGGCCCCGCCGGTGTCGGCCCCGCCGCCGAGGCCGAGGAGGAGAAGGACGAGTTCGACGTCATCCTCGCCGGTGCCGGTGACAAGAAGATCCAGGTCATCAAGGTCGTGCGTGAGCTGACCTCCCTGGGCCTGAAGGAGGCCAAGGACCTCGTGGACGGCGCCCCGAAGCCGGTCCTCGAGAAGGTCAACAAGGAGGCCGCTGACAAGGCCGCCGAGGCCCTCAAGGGTGCCGGTGCCTCCGTCGAGGTCAAGTAACACCTCTGGGGCCCTCTGAGGCCCCAACCAAGGGCGATCACCCGTAAGGGTGGTCGCCCTTTGGCGTATCCGCAGTGCCTGACTTGCCCTGGTCTCGTTGGGGAGTAGGGTGATCATCGTTGCCCCGCGGCCGGGTCCGGAGCTGATCCGCACGGAGCAGGGGGCCTTGACGAACGGCACGCGGCGCGCAATTCTCAGTCCCGTTGTGGGATCGATCGGCTCGATCGAAGATCCGGGCTTCGGATCGGAGATCCGAGGCATGGATCGACTACGAAGAGGGCAGTACTGATACGCGCTCCGTGTGCGAGAGCCACGAGAGCCGCGTGTTGGACGCAGGGTCGCAGGGTTGGTTTAAACGACATGGGGAAGGCCTGTTGCCGGTTTCCGGAAACCTGGTCTGGACATCAGTGAGCCAAGTGGCTACACTGACCCTTTGCGCTGCCTGTTAGCTGCCCCCTGCCCGTCGCCAGGGGCATGCCCACGCTCGAGCACACTTGATAGATACGCCCTGACCAGGCCTTTCAGGCTGAATCAGGCGGGCCGTCTTCTGTGTCAGCTGGGACCGGTACGCGCGTAGTGAGTCCGAGCCCTCGGAAGGACCCCCTCTTGGCCGCCTCGCGCAACGCCTCGACCAATACGAACACCGGTGCCAGCACCGCCCCGCTGCGCATCTCCTTTGCAAAGATCAAGGAGCCCCTCGAGGTTCCGAACCTCCTGGCGCTGCAGACCGAGAGCTTTGACTGGCTGCTCGGCAATGCAGCCTGGAAGTCTCGCGTCGAGTCGGCGCTCGAGAGTGGACAGGACGTTCCCACCAAGTCCGGTCTGGAAGAGATCTTCGAGGAGATCTCGCCGATCGAGGACTTCTCCGGTTCCATGTCGCTGACGTTCCGCGACCACCGGTTCGAGCCGGCGAAGAACTCCGTCGACGAGTGCAAGGAGCGCGACTTCACGTACGCGGCGCCGCTCTTCGTCACGGCCGAGTTCACGAACAACGAGACCGGCGAGATCAAGTCTCAGACGGTCTTCATGGGCGACTTCCCGCTCATGACCAACAAGGGCACCTTCGTCATCAACGGCACCGAGCGTGTCGTGGTGTCGCAGCTCGTCCGTTCCCCCGGTGTCTACTTCGACTCCTCCATCGACAAGACGTCCGACAAGGACATCTTCTCCGCCAAGATCATCCCGTCCCGGGGTGCCTGGCTGGAGATGGAGGTCGACAAGCGCGACATGGTCGGTGTCCGCATCGACCGCAAGCGCAAGCAGTCCGTCACCGTCCTCCTGAAGGCCCTCGGCTGGACCACCGAGCAGATCCTCGAGGAGTTCGGCGAGTACGAGTCCATGCGCGCCACCCTGGAGAAGGACCACACCCAGGGCCAGGACGACGCGCTGCTCGACATCTACCGCAAGCTGCGCCCGGGCGAGCCGCCGACCCGCGAGGCCGCTCAGACGCTGCTCGAGAACCTCTACTTCAACCCGAAGCGCTACGACCTCGCCAAGGTCGGCCGCTACAAGGTGAACAAGAAGCTCGGCGCCGACGAGCCGCTCGACGCCGGTGTGCTCACCACCGACGACATCATCGCGACGATCAAGTACCTCGTGAAGCTCCACGCGGGCGAGACCGAGACCACCGGTGAGTCGGGCCGTTCGATCGTCGTCGAGACCGACGACATCGACCACTTCGGCAACCGTCGTCTGCGCAACGTCGGCGAGCTCATCCAGAACCAGGTCCGCACGGGTCTGGCTCGTATGGAGCGCGTCGTCCGCGAGCGCATGACCACGCAGGACGTCGAGGCGATCACGCCGCAGACCCTGATCAACATCCGGCCGGTCGTCGCCTCCATCAAGGAGTTCTTCGGCACCAGCCAGCTGTCGCAGTTCATGGACCAGAACAACCCGCTGTCGGGTCTGACGCACAAGCGTCGTCTCTCGGCACTGGGTCCCGGTGGTCTGTCCCGTGAGCGGGCCGGCTTCGAGGTCCGTGACGTCCACCCGTCGCACTACGGCCGCATGTGCCCGATCGAGACCCCTGAAGGCCCGAACATCGGTCTGATCGGCTCGCTCGCCTCCTACGGCCGCGTCAACGCGTTCGGTTTCGTCGAGACCCCGTACCGCAAGGTCGTCGACGGTGTCGTCACCGACGAGGTCGACTACCTGACCGCCGACGAGGAAGACCGCTTCGTCATCGCGCAGGCGAACGCCGCGCTGAACGACGAGATGCGCTTCACCGAGAACCGCGTCCTGGTCCGCCGTCGTGGCGGCGAGATCGACTACATCGCCGGCGGCGACGTCGACTACATGGACGTCTCCCCGCGCCAGATGGTGTCCGTCGCGACCGCGATGATCCCCTTCCTGGAGCACGACGACGCCAACCGTGCCCTCATGGGCGCGAACATGATGCGCCAGGCCGTTCCGCTCATCAAGGCGGAGGCCCCGCTCGTCGGCACCGGCATGGAGTACCGCTGTGCGGTCGACGCCGGCGACTCGATCAAGGCGGAGAAGGACGGTGTCGTCCAGGAGGTCTCGGCCGACTACATCACCGTCGCCAACGACGACGGCACGTACACCACGTACCGCGTCGCCAAGTTCTCCCGCTCGAACCAGGGCACCTCGGTCAACCAGAAGGTCATCGTCAACGAGGGCGACCGGATCGTCGAGGCCCAGGTCCTCGCCGACGGCCCGGCCACCGAAGAGGGCGAGATGGCCCTCGGCAAGAACCTGCTCGTCGCGTTCATGCCGTGGGAAGGCCACAACTACGAGGACGCGATCATCCTGTCGCAGCGCCTCGTGCAGGACGACGTCCTCTCCTCGATCCACATCGAGGAGCACGAGGTCGACGCCCGTGACACCAAGCTGGGCCCCGAGGAGATCACCCGGGACATCCCGAACGTCTCCGAGGAGGTCCTCGCCGACCTCGACGAGCGCGGCATCATCCGCATCGGTGCGGACGTCGTCGCCGGCGACATCCTGGTCGGCAAGGTCACGCCCAAGGGCGAGACCGAGCTGACCCCGGAGGAGCGCCTGCTCCGCGCGATCTTCGGTGAGAAGGCCCGCGAGGTGCGTGACACCTCGCTCAAGGTCCCTCACGGTGAGATCGGCAAGGTCATCGGTGTCCGCGTCTTCGACCGCGAGGAGGGCGACGAGCTTCCCCCGGGCGTGAACCAGCTGGTCCGCGTCTACGTCGCCCAGAAGCGCAAGATCACCGACGGTGACAAGCTCGCCGGCCGCCACGGCAACAAGGGTGTCATCTCCAAGATCCTCCCGATCGAGGACATGCCCTTCCTGGAGGACGGCACCCCGGTCGACATCATCCTGAACCCGCTGGGTGTCCCGTCCCGAATGAACCCGGGACAGGTCCTGGAGATCCACCTCGGCTGGCTCGCCAGCCGCGGCTGGGACGTCTCCGGCCTGGCGGAGGAGTGGGCCGAGCGACTGAAGGCCATCGGCGCCGACCGCGTCGAGCCCGGCACCAACGTCGCCACCCCGGTGTTCGACGGCGCCCGCGAGGACGAGCTCGCCGGCCTGTTCGAGCACACCATCCCGAACCGCGACGGTGACCGCCTGGTCCTCCCGTCCGGCAAGGCGCGCCTGTTCGACGGCCGCTCCGGCGAGCCGTTCCCGGACCCGATCTCGGTCGGGTACATGTACATCCTCAAGCTCCACCACCTGGTCGACGACAAGCTCCACGCGCGGTCGACCGGTCCGTACTCGATGATCACGCAGCAGCCGCTGGGTGGTAAGGCGCAGTTCGGTGGCCAGCGCTTCGGTGAGATGGAGGTGTGGGCGCTCGAGGCTTATGGCGCCGCTTACGCCCTCCAGGAGCTGCTGACCATCAAGTCCGACGACGTCACCGGCCGCGTGAAGGTCTACGAGGCCATCGTCAAGGGCGAGAACATCCCCGAGCCGGGCATTCCCGAGTCCTTCAAGGTGCTCATCAAGGAAATGCAGTCGCTCTGCCTCAACGTGGAGGTGCTGTCCTCGGACGGCATGTCCATCGAGATGCGCGACACCGACGAGGACGTCTTCCGCGCGGCGGAGGAGCTCGGTATCGACCTGTCCCGGCGCGAGCCGAGCAGCGTCGAAGAGGTCTGACGGGCCTGACGGGGGGCTCGCTCAAGAGCCCCCCGTCATCCCCGGGACCGTTCAGACCATGATTGAGACTCGACCCCGAAAGAGGGATTGACGCACAGTGCTCGACGTCAACTTCTTCGACGAGCTGCGGATCGGCCTTGCCACCGCGGACGACATCCGAACCTGGTCGCACGGCGAGGTCAAGAAGCCGGAGACCATCAACTACCGCACCCTCAAGCCCGAGAAGGACGGACTCTTCTGCGAGAAGATCTTCGGTCCCACCCGGGACTGGGAGTGCTACTGCGGCAAGTACAAGCGTGTCCGCTTCAAGGGCATCATCTGTGAGCGCTGTGGCGTCGAGGTCACGCGCGCCAAGGTGCGCCGTGAGCGGATGGGCCACATCGAGCTCGCCGCTCCCGTCACCCACATCTGGTACTTCAAGGGCGTCCCGTCGCGCCTGGGCTACCTGCTGGACCTCGCGCCGAAGGACCTCGAAAAGGTCATCTACTTCGCCGCGTACATGATCACGTTCGTCGACGACGAGCGCCGCCAGCGCGACCTGCCGTCGCTGGAGGCCCACGTCTCCGTCGAGCGCCAGCAGATCGAGAACCGCCGTGACGCGGACCTCGAAGGCCGTGCCAAGAAGCTCGAGACCGACCTGGCCGAGCTCGAGGCCGAGGGTGCGAAGGCCGACGTGCGCCGCAAGGTGCGCGAGGGTGCCGAGCGCGAGATGAAGCAGCTCCGTGACCGCGCCCAGCGCGAGATCGACCGCCTCGACGAGGTGTGGAACCGCTTCAAGAACCTCAAGGTCCAGGACCTCGAGGGCGACGAGCTGCTCTACCGCGAGCTGCGCGACCGCTTCGGTACGTACTTCGACGGTTCGATGGGTGCCGCGGCGCTGCAGAAGCGCCTGGAGTCCTTCGACCTGGAGGAGGAGGCCGAGCGCCTCCGCGAGATCATCCGTACCGGCAAGGGCCAGAAGAAGACCCGTGCGCTCAAGCGCCTCAAGGTCGTCTCCGCGTTCCTGCAGACCAGCAACAGCCCCAAGGGCATGGTTCTGGACTGCGTCCCGGTCATCCCGCCGGACCTGCGTCCGATGGTGCAGCTGGACGGTGGCCGCTTCGCGACCTCCGACCTGAACGACCTGTACCGCCGCGTGATCAACCGCAACAACCGCCTGAAGCGCCTTCTCGACCTCGGTGCGCCCGAGATCATCGTGAACAACGAGAAGCGCATGCTCCAGGAGGCGGTCGACGCCCTCTTCGACAACGGCCGTCGTGGTCGCCCGGTGACGGGCCCCGGCAACCGCCCGCTGAAGTCCCTGAGCGACATGCTCAAGGGCAAGCAGGGTCGATTCCGTCAGAACCTCCTCGGCAAGCGCGTGGACTACTCCGCGCGTTCCGTGATCGTCGTCGGTCCGCAGCTGAAGCTGCACCAGTGTGGTCTGCCCAAGGCCATGGCGCTGGAGCTCTTCAAGCCGTTCGTGATGAAGCGCCTGGTCGACCTGAACCACGCGCAGAACATCAAGTCGGCGAAGCGGATGGTCGAGCGCGGCCGCACGGTCGTGTACGACGTGCTCGAAGAGGTCATCGCCGAGCACCCGGTCCTCCTGAACCGTGCGCCCACGCTGCACCGCCTCGGCATCCAGGCCTTCGAGCCCCAGCTGGTCGAAGGCAAGGCCATCCAGATCCACCCGCTCGTCTGCACCGCGTTCAACGCGGACTTCGACGGTGACCAGATGGCCGTGCACCTGCCGCTCTCCGCGGAGGCGCAGGCCGAGGCCCGCATCCTGATGCTGTCCTCGAACAACATCCTCAAGCCGGCCGACGGCCGTCCGGTCACGATGCCGACCCAGGACATGGTCCTCGGTCTGTTCTTCCTGACCACCGACGGTGAGCTCCGTGACACCAAGGGCGAGGGCCGCGCGTTCGGCTCCACGGCCGAGGCGATCATGGCGTTCGACGCCGGCGAGCTCGCGCTGCAGTCGTCCGTCGACATCCGCTTCCCGGTGGGCACCATCCCGCCGCGCGGCTGGGTGCCGCCGGTCGCCGAAGAGGGCGAGCAGGAGTTCCAGCCGGGCGACAGCTTCCGTCTGAAGACCTCGCTGGGCCGTGCGCTCTTCAACGAGCTGCTGCCCGAGGACTACCCGTTCGTCGACTACTCGGTGGGCAAGAAGCAGCTCTCCGAGATCGTCAACGACCTGGCGGAGCGCTACCCCAAGGTCATCGTGGCGGCGACGCTCGACAACCTGAAGGCGGCCGGCTTCCACTGGGCGACCCGTTCGGGCGTCACCGTGGCCATCTCCGACGTCGTCGTGCCCGAGGCCAAGAAGGCCATCGTCGCGGGCTACGAGGCGATGGACGAGAAGGTCCAGAAGCAGTACGAGCGCGGTCTGATCACCAAGGACGAGCGCACGCAGGAGCTCATCGCGATCTGGACCAAGGCGACCAACGAGGTTGCCGAGGCGATGAACGCGAACTTCCCCAAGACGAACCCCATCTTCATGATGGTTGACTCGGGTGCCCGAGGAAACATGATGCAGATGCGACAGATCGCCGGTATGCGTGGTCTGGTGTCGAACGCGAAGAACGAGACCATCCCGCGTCCGATCAAGGCGTCCTTCCGTGAGGGCCTCACCGTTCTGGAGTACTTCATCTCCACGCACGGTGCCCGTAAGGGTCTGGCGGACACCGCCCTGCGTACCGCCGACTCGGGTTACCTGACCCGTCGTCTGGTGGACGTCTCGCAGGACGTGATCATCCGCGAGGAGGACTGCGGCACCGAGCGCGGCCTGAAGCTGAAGATCGCCGTCCGCGGCGAGGACGGCGTGCTGCGCAAGGCCGACGACGTCGAGACGTCCGTCTACGCCCGCATGCTGGCCGAGGACGTCGTCATCGACGGCAAGGTCATCGCGCCGGCCAACGTCGACCTCGGTGACGTCCTGATCGACGCCCTGGTCGCCAACGGCGTCGAGGAGGTCAAGACCCGCTCGGTCCTGACCTGTGAGTCCGCGGTCGGCACCTGTGCCTTCTGCTACGGACGCTCGCTCGCCACCGGCAAGCTGGTCGACATCGGTGAGGCGGTCGGCATCATCGCCGCCCAGTCCATCGGTGAGCCCGGTACCCAGCTGACGATGCGTACCTTCCACACCGGTGGTGTGGCCGGTGACGACATCACGCAGGGTCTGCCGCGTGTCGTCGAGCTCTTCGAGGCCCGTACCCCGAAGGGTGTCGCCCCGATCTCCGAGGCCGCCGGCCGCGTGCGGATCGAGGAGACCGAGAAGACGAAGAAGATCGTCATCACGCCCGACGACGGCAGCGACGAGACGGCGTTCCCGATCTCGAAGCGCGCCAAGGTCATCGTGCACGAGGGCGACCACGTCGAGGTGGGCCAGAAGCTCACCGCGGGTGCCACCAACCCGCACGACGTGCTGCGCATCCTCGGCCAGCGTGCCGTCCAGGTCCACCTGGTCGGCGAAGTCCAGAAGGTCTACAACTCGCAGGGCGTGTCGATCCACGACAAGCACATCGAGATCATCATCCGGCAGATGCTGCGCCGCGTGACGATCATCGAGTCCGGCGACGCGGAGCTCCTGCCGGGCGAGCTCGTCGAGCGCTCGAAGTTCGAGACCGAGAACCGTCGCGTGGTCACCGAGGGCGGTCACCCCGCCTCCGGCCGTCCGCAGCTGATGGGTATCACCAAGGCCTCGCTGGCGACGGAATCCTGGCTGTCGGCCGCCTCCTTCCAGGAGACGACCCGAGTCCTGACGGATGCGGCGATCAACGCCAAGTCCGACAGCCTCATCGGCCTCAAGGAGAACGTCATCATCGGTAAGCTCATCCCGGCCGGTACGGGCCTCGCCCGCTACCGCAACATCCGGGTCGAGCCCACCGAGGAGGCGAAGGCCGCGATGTACTCGGCCGTCGGCTACGACGACATCGACTACTCGCCCTTCGGCACCGGCTCCGGCCAGGCTGTCCCGCTGGAGGACTACGACTACGGCCCGTACAACGGCTGAGTCGCAGCAGAGCAGTAACCGCAGGGCGGTCACCCGAGAGGGTGGCCGCCCTGCGGCGTTTCCGGCTCACAGGTAACGCTGGAGGTGGTGGATCCGGGTCCGGGCCCAGGCGCCGGGCCGTGGGCGGCTGGGACCGGGCGATCCGGCGCAGCACGTCAGGGCGCAGCACGTCAGGCCGTACGGTCACCAGCGCCCGGCGGCCGGTACTGCCCCCCCGCGGTCGCGGAGGTCCTTGAACCGGCGCCGGACCATCGCGCGCGAGGCGCCGACGGCACCCGCCGGTTCCCGGTACCGAACACCGGGTTCGGGCGGCTCCGGAACGGCGGGATCAGCCGATGTGGCCGGCCCGTCGGCGGCGCGTGCCCGCCAGGGTGACCGCTGTCAGGGCGAGTAGGCCCAGGGCTGCTCCGGCCAGGCCCGGGGGGAGGCCCTTGGGGGTGAAGGTGCAGGAGACCTTGTCGGTGCCCGGGGGGAGGTGTACGGAGACCAGGCCGTGGAAGTCGCGGACCGGGGCCGAGCACTGCCAGCCCGGGACGGCGGTCATCGCGAAGACCGCCGTGCCCGTGGCGCCCTTCGGGAGGGTGGCCTCGATGGAGTGGCCGCCCGCCGTGACCTTCGTGGCGCCGGTGGACTTCAGGGTGCCGATGGCCGTGTCCAGGGCGGCGCGGTCCAGGCAGCCGACGGGGTGGTCGCCGGCCGTGGCGTCCTTCGTGCGGGTGTTCACCGTGACCGAGACCGTGCCGTCCGCGGGGACCGGGCCGAGCTTGGCGACTCCGGTCATCCGGTCCTCCAGGGGGCGGGTCGAGCCGCCGGAGGTGAGGGTGCCGTAGAGCTCGGGGGAGAACCAGTACGCCTCGGAGCCCGGGGTGCAGCGGGCGGTGTACGTCTGCTCCGCGGCGCTGCCGCCGCGGGTGACCTGCGGGACCTGGTAGACGGTGGCGCCCAGGACGTTCTCCTGGCGGGCGTAGACGCTGCCGGCCGGGTTGGGGGAGGTGTATCCGGAGCTGCGGACCGTCACCAGGGGCGGGGCCGCGAAGCGCGTGGCCGTCCAGCTGTTCGGAGTGCTCCCCGGGTGGACCCGGGCGCCGATGGAGAAGATCGCGTCGAGCACGGGGTTGTCGGCGCCGAAGAAGGTCCGGCCGTCGTTCTTGAAGCCGTAGCCGAGGGGCTCCAGGGCCCGGTAGGTGGCCTCCGGCAGGTAGCTGCTGTAGTACTGCGGGCCCTCGGCGCGCAGGGCGAGGGCGTCGTTGTACGCGGTCTGCGGCGCGCCGGAGTCGGTCCGGTATGCGGGCCAGCCGTCCACCTGCCGGACGGCGTCGCCGTGGGCGTTGATCGAGCGGTTCGAGGTGGCGACCGGCTTCGCCCAGCGTTCGCGGCTGCGCCGGGCGTCCGCGTTGGCGGCGGCCACGGTGGATTCCGCGAAGACCACGCCGACCATGAGGACGGCGGCCACGGGGATCAGGTACCGGCGCTTCTCGCCCAGGGCCAGGAGGACCAGGGCGAGCAGCGAGACGCCCCCGCCGGCGAGCACCGCGGGCCAGGTCCAGCCGCCGAAGTCGTCGGTGTGCCGCAGGACGAAGGTGGCGGCCACCAGCAGGGCGGCCGTCAGGGCCAGGTGGAGGGGGCGCGGGCGGTGGGCCAGGGCCAGCCAGGCCAGGACCACGACCATGCCGCTGAAGACGAACGCCTCGCGGTACGGATTGCCGTTCGGCACCGCCAGCCCGTGCCACACGTACTGGGTGGGCGGGAACTGGAACGAGGCGGCGACCAGCAGCGTGGCCGCCGCCCACACCAGGCGGGTCCTGCGGCCGATGGCGGCGTTGAAGAGGAACGATCCGGCGAGGATCAGGCCGAGCGAGGCGACGTAGAGCCGCGGCCGGCCGCCCCACAGGTGGGTGGCCGGGAGCATCCCGGCGAGGAAGAGCTCGATCCGTACGGGCTCGAACGCCCCGGCCTGGGTGGGCTGGGCGGAGCCGCTGGAGAGGAACGACGGCAGCAGGAGGGGGAGGGTCAGCAGGATGCCCGTCGCGGCGCCGGTCGACGCCCGCCACAGGGCGCGCAGCCGGGCCCGGCCGGTCATGTCCCGGGTGATCAGGCGGATGGCGAGCAGGACGCAGGCGGCCATCGTGGCCATCATCGCGGTGTAGAAGTTGCCGAACCAGGCGAGCGCGACGAACAGCGCCACCCCCGGCCAGCGGCGTTCCTCCAGGCACCATTCGACGGCGATGCCGAGGAGGGGGAGCGCGACCAGGCCCCACAGCCACATGGGGATGTACGAGGCGTCGCTGAGGGCCCAGCCGC
The DNA here is from genome assembly GCF_042750055.1 of Streptomyces sp. NPDC059456. NCBI lineage: Bacteria > Bacillati > Actinomycetota > Actinomycetes > Kitasatosporales > Streptomycetaceae > Streptomyces > Streptomyces sp. NPDC059456. The sequence goes on along the minus strand of NZ_JBHYVA010000006.1, from coordinate 22,627 downwards.
ACAGGCCGTAGCAGGCGCCGAGGACCCCGCGCTGCCACCAGGGCCCGGGGTGGAGCTTGCCGAGGTAGACCGTCATGACGGCGGCGGCGGTGCCCATGGTGACCGGCGTGACGGCGAAGACGGCGAGGTCGACGTGGTTGCGGGGGACCAGGACGGCCAGCCAGGAGAACGGGTTGCCGAGGTACGTGTAGTAGTCGGACAGGAACTGCTGGCCGAAGCCGCCGCGCCAGGTGAACAGGACGTCACCGGCGGCCTGCCCGTGGACCAGGTCCCACAGCGCGCGGTGGAAGGGCACGTACTGGTTGGCCTGGTCGTTGAGGGCCCGGCCGGTGGTGCCGAAGGGGAAGGTGCCGCGGGCGACCCAGGCCGAGCAGAACGCGGCCGAGGTGACCAGGAAGGCCAGCAGGGGCCCGTACGGGCGTACGGAGCGCCGGCGCCGGGGGTGGGGCGGGGGTGGGACCGGGGTGACCTCCGCCGTCGGCTCCGGTGTGACCGTCCGCAATGTCCCGCTCCCTGATGGTCGTGGATGCTCGTGCCGTTTGGGGTGAATCGCTGAGGCAGTGTAGTGGGCGGGGCCGGACGCCCCGTCCAGCTCCCCTTAGCACGCCTTTACCACAGGCGCGAGTCGGCAGGGCCGCACGAGGGTCTCGCCCAAGTGGCACATGACCGGCGGCGATGTCGCGGCCGTCCCGCCCGGGCCTTTGTTTTGACCGGATGGGATGCGGTGGGTACGCTCAGACCTTGTGCCTGGGGTGTGCCTGGGCTCCCGTGCGTGTCCATCAACCGCACGAGAGCCGGATCGGCCACCGCGATCCATGCGTTTCCGTGCTTGCGCGGAGTCCCGCCGGATCCGACACACCCGACCGCGTGGGTCGGCAAAGTTCCAGGTTAGCTTCACTACACGGCACACAGAAACCGGAGAAGTAGTGCCTACGATCCAGCAGCTGGTCCGGAAGGGCCGGCAGGACAAGGTCGAGAAGACGAAGACCCCCGCGCTTGAGGCTTCGCCCCAGCGTCGTGGTGTCTGCACGCGTGTGTTCACGACCACCCCGAAGAAGCCGAACTCGGCGCTCCGTAAGGTCGCGCGTGTGCGTCTGACCTCCGGCATCGAGGTCACCGCTTACATTCCGGGTGAGGGACACAACCTGCAGGAGCACTCGATCGTGCTCGTGCGTGGTGGCCGTGTGAAGGACCTGCCGGGTGTTCGTTACAAGATCATCCGCGGTGCGCTTGACACCCAGGCTGTCAAGAACCGCAAGCAGGCCCGCAGCCGCTACGGCGCCAAGAAGGAGAAGTAAGAATGCCTCGTAAGGGCCCCGCCCCGAAGCGCCCGGTCATCATCGACCCGGTCTACGCATCTCCTCTGGTGACCTCGCTCATCAACAAGATCCTCCTGAACGGCAAGCGCTCCACCGCCGAGCGCATCGTCTACGGCGCCATGGAAGGCCTCCGCGAGAAGACCGGCAACGACCCGGTCATCACGCTGAAGCGCGCGCTGGAGAACGTCAAGCCGTCCCTCGAGGTCAAGTCCCGCCGTGTCGGTGGCGCGACCTACCAGGTTCCGGTCGAGGTCAAGCCGGGCCGCCAGTCGACCCTCGCGCTGCGCTGGCTCGTGGGTTACTCCCGCGCCCGCCGCGAGAAGACCATGACCGAGCGCCTCATGAACGAGCTGCTCGACGCCTCCAACGGTCTTGGCGCTGCCGTCAAGAAGCGCGAGGACACGCACAAGATGGCCGAGTCCAACAAGGCCTTCGCGCACTACCGCTGGTAGTCCCACCCCACATCGAGACCGAGAGAAGACCGAAGCCTTATGGCTACCACTTCGCTTGACCTGGCCAAGGTGCGCAACATCGGCATCATGGCCCACATCGACGCGGGCAAGACGACCACCACCGAGCGCATCCTGTTCTACACCGGTGTGTCGTACAAGATCGGTGAGGTCCACGACGGCGCCGCCACGATGGACTGGATGGAGCAGGAGCAGGAGCGTGGTATCACCATCACGTCTGCCGCGACGACCTGCCACTGGCCGCTCGAAGATGTTGACCACACCATCAACATCATCGACACCCCGGGTCACGTCGACTTCACCGTCGAGGTGGAGCGTTCGCTCCGCGTCCTCGACGGCGCCGTCACCGTCTTCGACGGTGTCGCCGGTGTCGAGCCGCAGTCCGAGACCGTTTGGCGTCAGGCGGACCGCTACGGCGTGCCGCGCATCTGCTTCGTCAACAAGCTCGACCGCACCGGCGCCGAGTTCCACCGCTGCGTCGACATGATCAAGGACCGCCTCGGTGCGGTTCCGATCGTCATGCAGCTCCCCATCGGTGCCGAGGCCGACTTCCAGGGTGTCGTCGACCTCGTCACGATGAAGGCGTTCGTCTGGTCCGCCGAGGCGACCAAGGGCGAGATGTACGACATCGTCGACATCCCGGCCACGCACACCGAGGCTGCTGAAGAGTGGCGCGGCAAGCTGGTCGAGACCGTCGCCGAGAACGACGACGAGATCATGGAGCTCTTCCTGAACGGCGACGAGCCGTCCGTGGAGCAGCTGCACGCCGCCGTCCGTCGCATCATCCTCGGCTCCGGCAAGGGCAAGGGCGAGCCCACGATCACCGCGGTGTTCTGTGGCACGGCGTTCAAGAACAAGGGCGTTCAGCCCCTGCTCGACGCCGTCGTCCGCTACCTCCCGTCGCCGCTGGACATCGAGGCCATCGAGGGCCACGACGTCCGCGACGCCGAGGTGGTCGTGAAGCGCAAGCCGTCCGACGAGGAGCCCCTCGCGGCGCTGGCGTTCAAGATCATGAGCGACCCGCACCTCGGCAAGCTCACCTTCGTCCGGGTTTACTCGGGCCGCCTGGAGGCCGGCACCTCGGTGCTGAACTCCGTCAAGGGCAAGAAGGAGCGCATCGGCAAGATCTACCGCATGCACGCCAACAAGCGTGAAGAGATCGACGCGGTGGGCGCCGGTGACATCGTCGCCGTCATGGGCCTGAAGCAGACCACCACCGGTGAGACGCTGTGTGACGACAAGCAGCCCGTGATCCTGGAGTCCATGGACTTCCCGGCTCCGGTCATCCAGGTCGCCATCGAGCCCAAGTCCAAGGGTGACCAGGAGAAGCTGGGTGTCGCCATCCAGCGCCTGGCGGAGGAGGACCCCTCCTTCCACGTTCACTCGGACGAGGAGACGGGCCAGACCATCCTCGGCGGTATGGGCGAGCTGCACCTCGAGGTGCTGGTCGACCGTATGAAGCGCGAGTTCAAGGTCGAGGCCAACGTCGGCAAGCCGCAGGTCGCGTACCGTGAGACGATCCGCGGCACCGTGGAGCGTCACGACTACACCCACAAGAAGCAGACCGGTGGTACCGGTCAGTTCGCCAAGGTGCAGATCGCGATCGAGCCGATCACCGAGGCCGACGGCCCGGCGTACGAGTTCGTGAACAAGGTCACCGGTGGCCGCGTGCCGAAGGAGTACATCCCTTCGGTCGACGCCGGTGCGCAGGAGGCCATGCAGTTCGGCATCCTCGCCGGCTACGAGATGACGGGCGTCCGCGTCACGCTTCTCGACGGTGGCTACCACGAGGTCGACTCCTCCGAGCTCGCCTTCAAGATCGCCGGTTCGCAGGCCTTCAAGGAGGCCGCGCGCAAGGCGTCCCCCGTGCTCATGGAGCCGATGATGGCCGTAGAGGTCACCACGCCCGAGGACTACATGGGTGACGTCATCGGCGACATCAACTCCCGCCGTGGCCAGATCCAGGCCATGGAGGAGCGTCACGGCGCTCGCGTCGTGAAGGGCCTCGTGCCGCTTTCGGAGATGTTCGGCTACGTCGGCGACCTCCGCAGCAAGACCTCGGGTCGCGCCAGCTACTCGATGCAGTTCGACTCCTACGCCGAGGTTCCCCGGAACGTCGCCGAGGAGATCATCGCGAAGGCCAAGGGCGAGTAACTCTTCCGAGTACACGCTTTAGGCTTGTCACCGGCAGCCTCTGGGGCAACAGGAGCAACACTCCCGTTGCCCCGGGGACCGGCCGGCTTTCCAGCAAAGATCACCTGGCGCCGATCTGTAAGGCGTACAGAACCACTCTCCAGGAGGACCCCCGTGGCGAAGGCGAAGTTCGAGCGGACTAAGCCGCACGTCAACATCGGCACCATCGGTCACATTGACCACGGTAAGACGACCCTCACGGCCGCCATTACCAAGGTGCTGCACGACGCGTACCCGGACCTGAACGAGGCCTCGGCCTTCGACCAGATCGACAAGGCTCCTGAGGAGCGCCAGCGCGGTATCACCATCTCCATCGCGCACGTCGAGTACCAGACCGAGGCGCGTCACTACGCCCACGTCGACTGCCCGGGTCACGCGGACTACATCAAGAACATGATCACCGGTGCCGCGCAGATGGACGGCGCGATCCTCGTGGTCGCCGCCACCGACGGCCCGATGCCGCAGACCAAGGAGCACGTGCTCCTGGCCCGCCAGGTCGGCGTCCCCTACATCGTCGTCGCCCTGAACAAGGCCGACATGGTGGACGACGAGGAGATCCTGGAGCTCGTCGAGCTCGAGGTCCGTGAGCTGCTCTCCGAGTACGAGTTCCCGGGCGACGACCTGCCGGTCGTCCGCGTCTCCGCGCTGAAGGCCCTCGAGGGCGACAAGGAGTGGGGCGAGAAGCTCCTCGGCCTCATGTCCGCCGTCGACGAGGCCATCCCGACCCCGCCGCGTGACACCGAGAAGCCGTTCCTCATGCCCGTCGAGGACGTCTTCACGATCACCGGTCGCGGTACGGTCGTCACCGGCCGTATCGAGCGTGGTGTCCTGAAGGTCAACGAGACCGTCGACATCATCGGTATCAAGGAAGAGAAGACCACCACCACGGTCACCGGTATCGAGATGTTCCGCAAGCTGCTCGACGAGGGCCAGGCCGGTGAGAACGTCGGTCTGCTCCTCCGTGGCATCAAGCGCGAGGACGTCGAGCGCGGCCAGGTCATCATCAAGCCCGGTTCGGTCACGCCGCACACCGAGTTCGAGGCCCAGGCCTACATCCTGTCGAAGGACGAGGGTGGCCGTCACACCCCGTTCTTCAACAACTACCGCCCGCAGTTCTACTTCCGTACCACGGACGTGACCGGCGTCGTGACCCTCCCGCAGGGCACCGAGATGGTCATGCCGGGCGACAACACCGAGATGTCGGTCGCGCTGATCCAGCCGGTCGCCATGGAGGAGGGCCTGAAGTTCGCCATCCGTGAGGGTGGTCGCACCGTCGGCGCCGGCCAGGTCACCAAGATCACGAAGTAATTCGTGTTCTGACCTGGTAGCTCGCGCGAGCGGGCACCATGTTTGACCGAAGGGCCCCTTCCCTTCCGCTTCGGCGGCGGGGGAGGGGCCCTTCGTCGTACGGCGTGACGTGCCGCGGGATGCGCGTCAGCCGGTCACGCGCAGGGACTCGGTGAACTCCCGGCAGGCCGCGTAGTCCGGCAGGAGGCCCGAGGAGGCCGCGTAGGCCAGCGACGGCGCCGCCCTGTCGCGGGCGGACAGCAGCGGTACGCCGGCCGGCCACTCGATGCCCAGGTCCGCGTCGAGCGGGTGGACCGTGTGCTCGCCGGCCGGGTTGTACGTCTCCGAGCAGAGGTACGAGAGCGTGGCGTCGTCGCTCAGCGCGCAGAACCCGTGGCCCATGCCCTCCGGGATGTACACCGCACGGCGGTCCACGTCGTCGAGGCGGACGCCCTCCCAGCGGCCGAAGGTCGGGGAGCCGACCCGCAGGTCGACGACGACGTCGAGCACGGCGCCGCGCACGCAGGTCACGTACTTGGCCTGGCCGCGCGGTACGTCGGCGAAGTGGATGCCGCGGACCACGCCGCGCGAGGACACCGAGAGGTTCGCCTGCGCCAGGTTCAGCGGGTGGCCGACGACCTCGGACAGCTTGTCGAAGCGGTACCACTCGGTGAACAGGCCCCGCGGGTCGCCGTGCAGCTGCGGGGTGACCTCGTATGCGCCCTCGATGGAGAGCTCGCGGAACTTCACCGGGGGCCCTCCTCGTCGAGGAGGCCGATCAGGTAGTCGCCGTATCCGCTCTTGAGCAGCGGCTGGGCCAGTTCGTGCAGCTGGACGGAGTCGATCAGGCCGGCCCGCCAGGCCGCCTCCTCGATGCAGCCGATCTTGAAGCCCTGGCGTTCCTCGATCACGCGGACGAACTCCGAGGCCCGGACCATGGACTCGAACGTCCCGGTGTCCAGCCAGGCGGTGCCGCGGTCGAGGATGGTCACGTTCAGCTCGCCGGCCTGCAGGTACGCGTCGTTGACCGCGGTTATCTCCAGCTCGCCGCGCGCGCTGGGCACCAGGTTGCGGGCTATCTCGACGACGCGGTTGTCGTAGAAGTACAGACCGGGCACCGCGTAGCGGGACTTGGGCTTGTCCGGCTTCTCCTCGATGGAGACGGCCTGGCCGTTCTCGTCGAACTCGACCACGCCGTACGCGGTCGGGTCGGCCACCGGGTACGCGAAGACCCGGCCGCCCGCGGCACCGGTGTGCGCGGCCAGACGGGTGCCGAGGCCGCTGCCGTGGAAGATGTTGTCGCCGAGGATCAGGGCGACGGAATCGTCGCCGATGAAGTCGGCGCCGAGCACGAACGCCTGGGCGATGCCCTCGGGACGCTCCTGGACGGCGTACTCCAGCCGGATGCCGAACTGGGAGCCGTCGCCGAGCAGCCGCTCGAACTGCTCACGGTCCTCCGGCGTGGTGATGACGAGGATCTCGCTGATCCCGGCCATGACCAGGGTGGAGAGCGGGTAGTAGATCATCGGCTTGTCGAAGACGGGCAGCAGCTGCTTCGAGACGGCGCGGGTCAGCGGCCAGAGACGGGATCCGGTCCCACCGGATAAGAGGATTCCTCGCATGGGCGCCACCGTATGCGAGAGCGTGGAACGGACGGCGTGATTCGGCCCCGAACGCCGGTGCACCAACGGCTAGACTCCCCGTTCCATGCGCATCCTCGTCACCGGCGGTGCCGGTTTCATAGGCTCGGAATTCGTTCGCCAACAGCTCCTCTTAGACCCGTCGGCCCGGGTCACGGTCTTCGACAAGCTGACCTACTCCGGTGTCGAGGCCAACCTCGCCCCGGTCGCGCATCATCCCGGCCATGCGTTCGTCAAGGGCGACATCTGCGATGCCGGGGCCGTCGACCGGGTCATGCCCGGGCACGACGTCGTGGTGCACTTCGCCGCGGAGTCCCACGTGGACCGCTCGATCGCCGGAGCCGGACCGTTCGTGATGACCAACGTCGTCGGCACGCAGGTCCTGCTGGACGCCGCCCGCAAGCACGGCGTCGGCCGCTTCGTCCACATCTCCACCGACGAGGTGTACGGCTCGATCAGCGAGGGCTCCTGGACCGAGGAGTGGCCGCTGGCCCCGAACTCCCCGTACTCCGCGTCCAAGGCCTCCTCCGATCTGCTGGCCCTGGCCTACGCGCGGACGCACGGCATGGACGTCGTCGTCACGCGCTGCTCCAACAACTACGGGCACCACCAGTTCCCCGAGAAGGTCATCCCGCTGTTCGTCACGAACCTGATGGACGGCAGGAAGGTCCCGCTGTACGGCAACGGCGGCAACGTCCGCGACTGGCTGCACGTCTCCGACCACTGCCGCGGCATCGACCTGGTGATGCGGGGCGGCCGCGCCGGCGAGGTCTACAACATCGGCGGCGGCACCGAGCTCACCAACAAGGAGCTCACCGGCGTGCTCCTGGAAGCGGCCGGCCTCGGCTGGGACATGGTCGAACAGGTCGAGGACCGCAAGGGCCACGACCTGCGCTACTCCATCGACATCGGCAAGATCGGCGCCGAGCTCGGCTACGTCCCGCAGGTCACCTTCGAGGAGGGCATCGCCGCCACGATCGCGTGGTACCGCGAGAACCGCGCCTGGTGGGAGCCGCTGAAGGCGAAGGCGGCCCTGCAGAGGTGAGCACCCACTCCTTCGCCGGCCGCTGGCTCGTCACCGGCGCCGGCGGCATGCTCGGCCAGGACGTCCTGGCCGCCCTGAAGGCCGCCCGGATCGAGGCCGTGGGCCTGCGCCGCGCCGACCTCGACATCACGGACCCGGCCGCGGTGCGCGCGGCGGTCGAGGGCGTCACCGTGGTCGTGAACTGCGCCGCCTGGACCGACGTCGACGGTGCCGAGAGCGCCGAGGAGGCCGCGACCGCCGTCAACGGCACCGGGGTGCGCGTCCTCGCCGAGGCCTGCGCGGCCGCGCACGTACGCCTGCTGCACGTCTCCACCGACTACGTGCTCCCGGGCGATGCCACCGAGCCGTACCCCGAGGACGCCGGGACCGGACCGGTCAACGCGTACGGGCGCTCCAAGCTGGCCGGTGAGCGGGCCGTCGCCGAACTGCTGCCGCAGGACGGCTACATCGTCCGGACCGCCTGGCTGTACGGCGAGCACGGTCCGAACTTCGTCGCCACGATGCTCAAGCTGGCTGCGCAGCGCGAGACCCTCGACGTCGTCGACGACCAGCACGGCCAGCCCACCTGGTCCCGCGCTCTGGCCCGCCGGCTGGTCGAGCTCGGCCTGGCCGCGCTGAAGGGCTGGGCCATGGGCGGCATCTACCACGGCACCGCGAGCGGGCGGACCACCTGGAGGGGGCTGGCCCGCGAGACGTACCGGCTGAGCGGCCTGGACCCCGAGCGGATCCGGCCGACCACCTCCGCCGCGTTCGTCCGCCCGGCCGCCCGCCCCGCGTTCAGCGTGCTCGGGCACGAGGCCTGGGAGGAGGAGGCGGGCCTGCCGCCGCTCGCCGACTGGCGCGAACAGCTCGCCGAGGCGCTGGCCACCCCCGGGTTCGCCCCGCTGGCCGCCGCGGCGAGGAGGGCGGCCCGCACGACGTGAGGGCCCCGCGCTGCGGTGTCCCCGACCGCTCCCCGGTCCGTCCCACCCGCCGAACCGGTCGGTAAGATCCGTTCGACATCGGGTGCCGCCGCGGTACGGGCGTCCAGGCGACGGGCCGGGGAGCCCGCCCTGACCCTCCGGCGGCCCGGAGCCTCCGCGACCTCGGTCCCGGAGGCTCCGTACGTCCAGGGGCGGGGCATGGGGAAGAACGAGAACGACGACGTACCGGCCGTCTCCGACGAGGAGTGGGCCCGGTTCATGGAGCAGGCCGGGGCCGGCTCCGGCCAGGCCCCCCGTGAGCCGTCCGCCCGGGCGCGGATGGTCACCGCGCGGCTGCGCGAGGACTCCGCCGGGCCGGCCGGCCGGCGCACCGGTCCGGCCCGGCAGCCGGGGGAGCGGCGGGGGAGGCGCACGCGGCGCCTCAAGGCCGCGGCGGCCATCGCCTTCATCGCCGCCCTCGCGCTGATCGCCGTCCGCCCGGAGCTGGTCATCGACCGGATCACCGGCAAGGCCGCGCAGAACGAGAGGGCCCGCGCGCCGCTGCCGGCGGAGACCGTCCGGCCCGGCGCCCCGCCCCCGGCCCCGTACCCGGACCGGCCCACCCTGACGGAGCCCTTCAAGGGCTCGCCGGCGCTGCAGTGGGCCGACGGGGCGGCCGGGATCGAGGTCCCCGAGGCCGAGGCCGTCGGCGGGATGAGCAAGGAGCAGGTCGCCGACGCGCTGGAGAAGGTCAGGCAGTTCCTGATCACGGCCAACCTGGACCCGGCGACCCTGCGCGGGGAGCGGCCCGGGGCGGCGCTGGCGCTGCTCGACCCGCAGCCGGCGGAGCAGCTGAGCCGCGTGGAGCAGTCGCTGACGGCTCCGACGAAGGAGAACGACCCGCTGCACCTGTTCACGCGGGTCAGGCCGGCCGAGCTGAAGCCCGTGGGCGACGTGGTGAAGGTCCGCGGCCGGATGTGGGTGGAACCCGGCAAGGAGGCCGGCCGGGCCAACGTGCTCGTCGACTACACCTTCGTCCACCCGTTCGTGAAGGCGAAGCCGGGCGCCGAGCAGGTCGAGCGCACCATCGTGCGGCGCGAGATCACCTTCTTGATCGCCGACCCGCGCACGTGGCGGGCCACCGCGGGCAGGCTCTGGCTGGAGAAGACCGACGTCAACCTCGGCAACAGCGCCTGCGACGTCCACGACGGATTCCTGCACCCCGTGTTCGACGAGGACGCGTCGACCGGCCCCACCCCGTCCGGGACGCCCGTGGACCCGTACGACCGCAGCAGGACGATCGACGCCCAGGGGCGGGAGGGCTGCGGCAGCCTGACGCGGTCCTGAGCGAGGGCCCGCCGCAGGGCCGCGGAAAGGCCGCCCCGGGCCCGGGGGCGCGCCGGGGCGGATCCCAAGGGGGGCCCGGGCCGCCCCGCTGCGTGGCGCGGTTTGACCACACACCGCGGAGGGGTATTCTCTTCGGCCCGATTGGCGCAGTACGTGTCTTGTATGGCAGACTAATCAAGTTGCTCGGCTGAGTGCCGATGCTGCGCGCCTCCCGCCGGGAGGACCGGAAGCGAGTCCCACAGTACTCGTCGCCTTCATCTGCCTCTCGGGGCAGCAATGGGGCGGACGTACGGGAATCTTCTGGGAAGCGTCAGCACGGTGCCTGCCAGGCGCTCGGTGGGTGTTTCTCCCCCGAACCGCGGTCCTGGGACCGCACCCCCTTGGACGAGGGAATTTCCGTATGGGAATTTTCTGTAGAGGGAGTGCGACACGCCCGACCGCGTGGGTCGGAGAGAAGCGGTGGAGAGATCCACAGCCGACCGAGGGCCAGAGCGTTTCCACAACAGACAGGACTACGGAGTAGCCATGGCGGGACAGAAGATCCGCATCCGGCTCAAGGCCTACGACCACGAGGTCATCGACTCCTCGGCGAAGAAGATCGTCGAGACGGTGACCCGCACTGGTGCGTCGGTCGCAGGCCCGGTGCCGCTGCCCACTGAGAAGAACGTGTACTGCGTCATCAAGTCGCCGCACAAGTACAAGGACTCGCGCGAGCACTTCGAGATGCGCACGCACAAGCGCCTGATCGACATCCTCGACCCGACGCCCAAGACCGTTGACTCGCTGATGCGCCTGGACCTTCCGGCCGGCGTTGACATCGAGATCAAGCTCTGAGAGGCGTCGAGAAGATGGCAAAGCAGATCAAGGGCGTCCTGGGCGAGAAGCTCGGCATGACCCAGGTCTGGGACGAGAACAACCGTGTCGTCCCGGTGACCGTCGTCAAGGCCGGGCCCTGCGTCGTTACCCAGGTCCGTACGAACGACATCGACGGCTACGAGTCGGTCCAGATCGCCTTCGGCGAGATCGACCCGCGCAAGGTGAACAAGCCCCTCAAGGGCCACTTCGCCAAGGCCGACGTGACCCCCCGCCGCCACCTGGTGGAGCTCCGCACCTCCGACGCCAGCGAGTACACGCTCGGCCAGGAGATCACTGCCGAGGTGTTCGAGTCCGGCGTCAAGGTTGACGTCACGGGCAACAGCAAGGGCAAGGGCTTCGCCGGTGTCATGAAGCGGCACAACTTCCGGGGCCTCGGCGCCGGTCACGGTGTGCAGCGCAAGCACCGCTCCCCCGGTTCGATCGGTGGCTGCGCCACCCCTGGGCGTGTCTTCAAGGGCATGCGCATGGCTGGTCGTATGGGCAACGAGCGCGTCACCACCCAGAACCTGACCATCCACGCGGTAGACGCGGAGAAGGGTCTGCTCCTCATCAAGGGCGCAGTCCCCGGTCCGAACGGCGGCCTCGTCCTGGTCCGTACCGCGGCCAAGGGGGCTTGAGGTTAATGAGCACCATTGACATCCTTTCGCCGGCAGGCGACAAGGCCGGTACCGTCGAGCTCCCCGCGGAGATCTTCGACGCGAAGACCAGCGTTCCGCTGATCCACCAGGTCGTCGTCGCGCAGCTGGCTGCTGCCCGTCAGGGCACGCACAAGACCAAGACCCGTGGCGAAGTCCGTGGTGGTGGCAAGAAGCCTTACCGCCAGAAGGGCACCGGCCGCGCCCGTCAGGGTTCGACCCGCGCTCCGCAGTTCGCCGGCGGTGGCGTCGTCCACGGCCCCGTGCCGCGTGACTACTCGCAGCGGACCCCCAAGAAGATGAAGGCCGCCGCCCTCCGCGGTGCCCTCTCGGACCGTGCGCGTCACTCCCGCATCCACGTCGTCACCGGCGTGGTCGAGGGTGCCGCCTCCACGAAGGCCGCCAAGACGCTGTTCGGCAAGATCTCGGAGCGCAAGAACCTGCTCCTGGTCGTCGAGCGTGCCGACGAGGCCGCGTGGCTGTCCGCCCGCAACCTGCCCCAGGTTCACATCCTGGAGCCGGGCCAGCTGAACACGTACGACGTGATCGTCTCTGACGACGTGGTCTTCACCCAGGCCGCGCTCGAGTCCTTCGTGTCTGGCCCCAAGGCCGACGAGACCGAAGGGAGCGACGCCTGATGTCTGAGGCGACCGTTACCAGCAAGACCTTCACTGACCCGCGCGACCTGCTGATCAAGCCGGTTGTCTCGGAGAAGAGCTACGCGCTGCTGGACGAGAACAAGTACACGTTCATCGTCGCGCCCGGCTCCAACAAGACCCAGATCAAGCAGGCCGTCGAGGCGGTCTTCGGGGTCAAGGTCACCGGGGTCAACACGATCAACCGTCAGGGTAAGCGCAAGCGCACCAAGACCGGTTTCGGCAAGCGCGCTGACACCAAGCGCGCCATCGTGACCCTCGCTGAGGGCGACCGTATCGACATCTTCGGCGGCCAGGCCTCCTAACGGAGGTCTAGTCGTCCGGAATCGGACGAGGACTGAGAAATGGGTATCCGCAAGTACAAGCCGACGACCCCGGGCCGTCGTGGCTCCAGCGTCGCCGACTTTGTCGAGATCACGCGGTCCACGCCGGAGAAGTCGCTGGTTCGCCCGCTGCACAGCAAGGGCGGCCGTAACAACACCGGTCGGATCACCGTTCGCCACCAGGGTGGTGGACACAAGCGCGCCTACCGCGTGATCGACTTCCGTCGTCACGACAAGGACGGCGTGCCGGCCAAGGTCGCGCACATCGAGTACGACCCCAACCGCACGGCGCGCATCGCGCTCCTGCACTACGCGGACGGCGAGAAGCGCTACATCATCGCTCCCCGCGGTCTGTCCCAGGGCGACCGGATTGAGAACGGCCCCACGGCCGACATCAAGCCCGGCAACAACCTGGCCCTCCGCAACATCCCGGTCGGTACCACGATCCACGCGATCGAGCTCCGTCCCGGTGGTGGCGCCAAGTTCGCCCGTTCCGCGGGTGCCTCCGTGCAGCTGCTGGCGAAGGAGGGCACGATGGCCCACCTTCGTATGCCGTCCGGTGAGATCCGCCTGGTCGACGCGCGCTGCCGCGCGACGGTCGGCGAGGTCGGCAACGCCGAGCAGTCGAACATCAACTGGGGCAAGGCCGGCCGTATGCGCTGGAAGGGCGTTCGCCCCTCCGTCCGCGGTGTCGCGATGAACCCGGTTGACCACCCGCACGGTGGTGGTGAGGGCAAGACCAGCGGTGGTCGCCACCCGGTCTCCCCGTGGGGTCAGAAGGAGGGTCGTACTCGCTCGCCGAAGAAGGCTTCGAGCAAGTACATCGTCCGCCGCCGCAAGACGAACAAGAAGCGCTAGGAGCGGGTTTAGATGCCGCGCAGTCTCAAGAAGGGACCCTTCGTCGACGGACACCTCATCAAGAAGGTGGACGCTCAGAACGAAGCTGGTACCAAGAACGTCATCAAGACCTGGTCCCGTCGCTCGATGATCATCCCGGCGATGCTGGGTCACACCATCGCGGTGCACAACGGCAAGACCCACGTCCCGGTGTTCGTCACCGAGTCGATGGTCGGCCACAAGCTCGGCGAGTTCTCGCCGACTCGCACCTTCCGCGGCCACGTCAAGGACGACCGGAAGTCGAAGCGCCGCTAAAGGCGGGGTGGTTACGACTATGACTAACACCGAAGGGACAACCATGGAAGCCAGGGCCCAGGCGCGGTACATCCGCGTCACGCCCATGAAGGCCCGCCGCGTGGTGGACCTCATCCGTGGCATGGATGCCACGGAGGCTCAGGCGGTCCTGCGTTTCGCCCCGCAGGCCGCGAGCGTGCCGGTCGGCAAGGTGCTGGACAGCGCCATTGCCAACGCCGCACACAACTACAACCACCCGGACGCCTCCACGCTGGTCATCAGCGAGGCGTACGTGGACGAGGGCCCGACCCTGAAGCGGTTCCGTCCGCGTGCGCAGGGCCGTGCCTACCGGATCCGCAAGCGGACCAGCCACATCACCGTGGTCGTCAGCAGCAAGGAAGGTTCCCGGTAATGGGCCAGAAGGTAAACCCGCACGGGTTCCGGCTCGGCATCACCACCGACTTCAAGTCGCGTTGGTACGCCGACAAGCTGTACAAGGACTACGTCAAGGAAGACGTCGCCATCCGTCGGATGATGACGTCCGGCATGGAGCGCGCCGGCATCTCGAAGGTTGAGATCGAGCGCACCCGTGACCGCGTGCGTGTGGACATCCACACCGCTCGTCCGGGCATCGTCATCGGCCGTCGTGGCGCCGAGGCCGACCGCATCCGCGGTGACCTCGAGAAGCTCACGGGCAAGCAGGTCCAGCTGAACATCCTCGAGGTCAAGAACCCCGAGCTCGACGCTCAGCTGGTTGCTCAGGCCGTTGCCGAGCAGCTCTCCTCCCGCGTCTCCTTCCGTCGTGCCATGCGCAAGAGCATGCAGGGCACCATGAAGGCCGGCGCCAAGGGCATCAAGATCCAGTGCGGCGGCCGCCTCGGCGGCGCCGAGATGTCCCGCTCCGAGTTCTACCGCGAGGGTCGTGTGCCGCTGCACACGCTGCGCGCGAACGTGGACTACGGCTTCTTCGAGGCCAAGACCACCTTCGGCCGTATCGGTGTGAAGGTCTGGATCTACAAGGGCGACGTCAAGAACATCGCCGAGGTTCGCGCCGAGAACGCTGCGGCCCGTGCGGGTAACCGCCCGGCCCGTGGTGCCGGCGCTGGCGACCGTCCCGCCGGCCGTGGTGGCCGTGGTGGCGAGCGCGGCGGCCGTGGTGGCCGCAAGCCGCAGCAGGCTGCTGGTGCCGAGGCCCCCAAGGCCGACGCCCCCGCCGCCGCTCCGGCTGAGAGCACCGGAACGGAGGCCTGACCGACATGCTGATCCCTCGTAGGGTCAAGCACCGCAAGCAGCACCACCCGAAGCGCCGCGGTATGGCCAAGGGCGGTACTGAGGTCTCGTTCGGCGAGTACGGCATCCAGGCGCTCACCCCCGCCTACGTGACGAACCGCCAGATCGAGGCGGCTCGTATCGCGATGACCCGCCACATCAAGCGTGGCGGCAAGGTCTGGATCAACATCTACCCGGACCGTCCGCTGACGAAGAAGCCGGCCGAAACCCGCATGGGTTCCGGTAAGGGTTCTCCCGAGTGGTGGATCGCGAACGTGCACCCGGGCCGGGTCATGTTCGAGCTGTCCTACCCGAACGAGAAGATTGCTCGTGAGGCGCTCACCCGCGCTGCTCACAAGCTTCCGATGAAGTGCCGGATTGTTCGGCGCGAGGCAGGTGAGTCGTGATGGCGACGGGAACCAAGGCGTCCGAGCTGCGTGAGCTCGGCAACGAGGAGCTCGTTGGCAAGCTGCGCGAGGCCAAGGAGGAGCTGTTCAAGCTCCGCTTCCAGGCGGCCACGGGTCAGCTGGAGAACAACGGCCGGCTCAAGTCCGTCCGTAAGGACATCGCTCGCATCTACACCCTGATGCACGAGCGTGAGCTCGGTATCGAGACGGTGGAGAGCGCCTGATGAGCGAGAACAACGTGACTGAGACGAACGAGCGCGGTTTCCGCAAGACCCGCGAGGGTCTCGTCGTCAGCGACAAGATGGACAAGACCGTCGTCGTCGCTGTCGAGGACCGCGTGAAGCACGCGCTGTACGGCAAGGTCATCCGCCGTACGAACAAGCTCAAGGCTCACGACGAGCAGAACGCTGCCGGCGTCGGCGACCGCGTCCTCATCATGGAGACGCGTCCGCTGTCGGCGAGCAAGCGCTGGCGCATCGTCGAGATCCTCGAGAAGGCCAAGTAATCACCTGAGGGGTTTCCCTTAGGTTCGTTCCGCCAGGCTCGGTGGGGGCCGCCACTCTCCGTAGTGAGGGGCCCCCGCCGGGAACCGGCAGACAAATCAGGAGATAGACGTGATCCAGCAGGAGTCGCGACTGCGTGTCGCCGACAACACTGGTGCCAAGGAGATCCTTTGCATCCGTGTTCTCGGTGGCTCCGGTCGCCGCTACGCGGGCATCGGTGACGTCATCGTCGCCACCGTCAAGGACGCGATCCCCGGTGGCAACGTGAAGAAGGGTGACGTCGTCAAGGCGGTCATCGTTCGCACCGTCAAGGAGCGCCGCCGCCAGGACGGCTCGTACATCCGCTTCGACGAGAACGCCGCTGTCATTCTCAAGAACGACGGCGACCCTCGTGGCACCCGTATCTTCGGCCCCGTGGGCCGTGAGCTGCGCGAGAAGAAGTTCATGAAGATCATCTCGCTCGCGCCGGAGGTGCTGTAAGCATGAAGATCAAGAAGGGCGACCTGGTTCAGGTCATCACCGGTAAGGACAAGGGCAAGCAGGGCAAGGTCATCGCGGCCATGCCCAGCGAGAACCGCGTCCTCGTCGAGGGTGTCAACCGGGTCAAGAAGCACACCAAGGCCGGTCAGACCGCTGGTGGTTCGCAGGCCGGTGGCATCGTGATCACCGAGGCCCCGATCCACGTCAGCAACGTTCAGCTGGTTGTGGAGAAGGACGGCCAGAAGGTCGTTACCCGCGTCGGTTTCCGCTTCGACGACGAGGGCAACAAGATCCGCGTTGCCAAGCGGACGGGTGAGGACATCTGATGGCTACCACTCCGCGTCTCAAGACGAAGTACCGCGAGGACATCGCGGGCAAGCTGCGTGAGGAGTTCTCGTACGAGAACGTCATGCAGATCCCCGGTCTCGTGAAGATCGTGGTCAACATGGGTGTGGGCGACGCCGCCCGCGACTCCAAGCTGATCGACGGCGCCATCCGCGACCTGACGACGATCACCGGTCAGAAGCCGGCCGTCACGAAGGCCCGCAAGTCCATCGCGCAGTTCAAGCTGCGTGAGGGTCAGCCGATCGGCTGCCACGTCACCCTCCGTGGTGACCGCATGTGGGAGTTCCTGGACCGTACGCTGTCGCTCGCGCTGCCGCGTATCCGTGACTTCCGTGGTCTGTCGCCGAAGCAGTTCGACGGCCGTGGCAACTACACCTTCGGTCTCACGGAGCAGGTCATGTTCCACGAGATCGACCAGGACAAGATCGACCGTACCCGGGGTATGGACATCACCGTGGTCACCACGGCGACCAACGACGACGAGGGCCGTGCCCTCCTTCGTCACCTCGGCTTCCCCTTCAAGGAGGCGTAAGCGAGATGGCGAAGAAGGCTCTCATCGCGAAGGCTGCCCGCAAGCCCAAGTTCGGTGTGCGTGCGTACACCCGCTGCCAGCGCTGCGGTCGTCCCCACTCCGTGTACCGCAAGTTCGGCCTGTGCCGCGTCTGCCTTCGTGAGATGGCTCACCGTGGCGAGCTGCCGGGCGTGACCAAGAGCTCCTGGTAATTCGCCCTCGTCCGCAAGGACTTGGGGAGTACCAGGCACTCTCGGTAAGCATCTGGTCGGTGGGTGCCCTGCTCCGCATGCCGTAGGCTTGTGGGGTTGGGCGTCCGCCGTCCATAACGACTTACTACGCCGTAGGTCCCCGCACCGCACCCGTCCCGCCACTGAGTGGGGAGAGGGATGGCGCATACAGGAAACCCCGGCGAGAGAGGCCGAAGGCCACTTCATGACCATGACTGACCCGATCGCAGACATGCTGACCCGTCTGCGTAACGCTAACTCGGCGTACCACGACACTGTCGTGATGCCGCACAGCAAGATCAAGTCGCACATCGCGGAGATCCTCAAGCAGGAGGGTTTCATCACCGGCTGGAAGGTCGAGGACGCCGAGGTCGGCAAGAACCTCGTCCTCGAGCTGAAGTTCGGGCCGAACCGTGAGCGCTCCATCGCGGGCATCAAGCGGATCTCGAAGCCCGGTCTGCGCGTGTACGCAAAGTCCACCAACCTGCCGAAGGTGCTCGGCGGCCTGGGCGTGGCGATCATCTCCACGTCCCACGGTCTCCTCACCGGCCAGCAGGCAGGCAAGAAGGGCGTAGGTGGGGAAGTCCTCGCCTACGTCTGGTAGTCGGGAACGGAGGAAAAGCAATGTCGCGAATCGGCAAGCTCCCCATCCAGGTTCCCGCCGGTGTGGACGTCACCATCGATGGCCGCACGGTCGCGGTGAAGGGCCCCAAGGGTCTCCTCTCGCACACCGTCGCCGCGCCGATCGAGATCGTCAAGGGTGAGGACGGCGTTCTGAACGTCACCCGCCCCAACGACGAGCGTCAGAACAAGGCCCTGCACGGCCTGTCCCGCACGCTGGTGGCGAACATGATCACCGGTGTGACCACGGGGTACGTCAAGGCGCTCGAGATCAGCGGTGTCGGTTACCGCGTCGCCGCGAAGGGCTCCGCTCTGGAGTTCCAGCTTGGTTACAGCCACCCGATCCTGATCGAGGCGCCCGAGGGCATCTCCTTCAAGGTCGAGTCGCCCACCAAGTTCTCGGTCGAGGGCATCGACAAGCAGAAGGTCGGCGAGGTCGCCGCCAACATCCGCAAGCTGCGGAAGCCCGACCCGTACAAGGCCAAGGGTGTCAAGTACGCCGGCGAGGTCATCCGCCGCAAGGTCGGAAAGGCTGGTAAGTAGCCATGGCATACGGTGTGAAGATCGCCAAGGGCGACGCGTACAAGCGCGCTGCCAAGGCTCGCCGCCACATCCGCATCCGCAAGAACGTCTCGGGTACGGCGGAGCGTCCGCGCCTCGTCGTGACGCGTTCCAACCGCAACATCGTTGCTCAGGTCATCGACGACCTCCAGGGTCACACCCTGGCGTCCGCGTCGACCCTGGACGCTTCGATCCGCGGTGGCGAAGGCGACAAGAGCTCGCAGGCCCAGGCTGTCGGCGCGCTCGTCGCCGAGCGTGCCAAGGCCGCGGGTGTCGAGACCGTCGTGTTCGACCGCGGTGGCAACCGATACGCCGGGCGCATTGCCGCTCTGGCTGACGCCGCCCGCGAAGCCGGGCTGAAGTTCTAAGCCCCGGTTCCGGGACTCACGGACGTAACAGAGAGAGGTAATCCAATGGCTGGACCCCAGCGCCGCGGAAGCGGTGCCGGTGGCGGCGAGCGGCGGGACCGGAAGGGTCGCGACGGTGGCCCTGCCGCCGAGAAGACCGCTTACGTTGAGCGCGTTGTCGCGATCAACCGCGTCGCCAAGGTTGTCAAGGGTGGTCGCCGCTTCAGCTTCACCGCGCTGGTCGTGGTGGGCGACGGTGACGGCACCGTAGGTGTCGGTTACGGCAAGGCCAAGGAAGTTCCCGCGGCCATTGCCAAGGGTGTCGAGGAAGCCAAGAAGAACTTCTTCAAGGTTCCGCGCATCCAGGGCACCATCCCGCACCCGATCCAGGGCGAGAAGGCGGCCGGCGTTGTCCTGCTGAAGCCTGCTTCCCCCGGTACCGGTGTTATCGCCGGTGGCCCGGTGCGCGCCGTTCTGGAGTGCGCCGGCGTTCACGACATCCTGTCGAAGTCGCTCGGCTCCGACAACGCGATCAACATCGTGCACGCGACCGTGGAGGCCCTCAAGGGCCTGCAGCGTCCCGAGGAGATCGCGGCCCGCCGCGGTCTGCCCCTCGAGGACGTCGCCCCCGCGGCTCTGCTTCGTGCGCGTGCTGGGGCGGGTGCGTAATGGCTCGCCTCAAGATCACGCAGACGAAGTCGTACATCGGCAGCAAGCAGAACCACCGCGACACTCTGCGTTCGCTCGGGCTCAAGCGCCTGAACGACGTGGTCGTCAAGGAGGACCGCCCCGAGTTCCGCGGAATGGTGCACACCGTCCGCCACCTCGTGACGGTTGAGGAGGTTGACTAATCATGGCTGAGAACAGCCCGCTGAAGGCCCACAACCTCCGTCCCGCCCCCGGCGCCAAGACCGCGAAGACCCGTGTGGGTCGCGGTGAGGCGTCGAAGGGTAAGACGGCCGGTCGTGGTACGAAGGGCCAGAAGGCCCGTTACCAGATCCCGCAGCGCTTCGAGGGTGGGCAGATGCCCCTCCACATGCGCCTGCCGAAGCTCAAGGGCTTCAAGAACCCGTTCCGCACCGAGTTCCAGGTTGTCAACCTGGACAAGCTCGGCGCTCTCTACCCCGAGGGTGGAGAGGTCACGGTGGCCGACCTGGTCGCCAAGGGCGCGGTGCGCAAGAACAGCCTCGTCAAGGTCCTGGGCCAGGGCGAGATCTCCGTGGCGCTGACGGTTTCGGTTGACGCCGTTTCCGCCTCCGCCAAGGAGAAGATCGCCGCTGCCGGCGGCACCGTCACCGAGCTCGTCTAAGACGAACTTTGTGACAAATAGCGAGTAAAACCCGACCGGGGATGCCTCACATATGGGGCATCCCCGGTTGGTCGTTCCACGGGGGGCGCAGTCGCCGGTAAGGTGGCCTGCACCTTTGCTTGTACGTATTCGTCGATCCCTCAGACCGTCACCTCTGACGCAGTAGCGCGGGGGTCGCAGGAGGCACCGTGCTCACCGCGTTCGCCCGGGCGTTCAAGACGCCCGACCTGCGCAAGAAGCTGCTCTTCACGCTCGGCATCATCGTGCTGTTCCGGCTCGGGTCCCACATCCCGGTACCCGGCGTGAGCTACAAGAACGTTCAGATCTGTGTCGAACAGGCCGGGAGCAGCAACTCCCTCTTCGGTCTCGTCAACATGTTCAGCGGCGGTGCGCTGCTGCAGATCACGATCTTCGCGCTCGGCATCATGCCGTACATCACGGCGAGCATCATCCTGCAGCTGCTGACCGTGGTCATCCCGAAGCTGGAGAACCTCAAGAAAGAGGGGCAGTCCGGCACCGCGAAGATCACGCAGTACACGCGCTATCTGACGGTCGCACTCGCGATCCTGCAGGGCACCGGCCTCGTCGCCACTGCCCGCACTGGTGCCCTGTTCCAGGGCTGCCAGGTCGCCAGCCAGATCGTCCCGAACCGGTCGATCTTCACCACCATCGTCATGGTCGTCACCATGACCGCGGGTACCTGTGTCGTCATGTGGCTCGGTGAGCTCGTGACGGACCGCGGCATCGGCAACGGCATGTCGATCCTGATGTTCATCTCGATCGCCGCCGGCTTCATCGGCGCGCTGTGGCAGATCAAGCTCCAGGGCAAGATCGCCGACGGCTGGGTCGAGTTCGGTGTGGTCATCCTCGTCGGCCTGGCGATGGTCGCCCTGGTGGTCTTCGTCGAGCAGGCGCAGCGACGGATTCCGGTCCAGTACGCGAAGCGCATGATCGGCCGCCGTGCGTACGGGGGCACCTCGACGTACATCCCGCTCAAGGTGAACCAGGCCGGTGTCATCCCGGTCATCTTCGCCTCGTCGCTGCTGTACATCCCCGCACTGATCGTGCAGTTCAGCGGCTCGACCGCGGGCTGGGCCACCTGGATCCAGAAGCACTTCGTCAAGGGCGACCACCCGTACTACATCGCCGCCTACTTCCTCCTGATCGTCTTCTTCGCGTTCTTCTACGTGGCGATTTCTTTCAACCCCGAGGAAGTTGCAGACAACATGAAGAAGTATGGTGGGTTCATCCCGGGTATCCGTGCCGGTCGACCCACCGCCGAGTACCTGAGCTACGTGCTCAACCGGATCACCTGGCCGGGGTCGCTGTACCTGGGTCTCATCGCTCTTGTGCCGACGATGGCGTTGGCCGGCTTCGGAGCGAACCAGAACTTCCCGTTCGGCGGGACGAGCATCCTCATCATCGTGGGTGTGGGTCTGGAAACCGTGAAGCAGATCGAGAGCCAGCTCCAGCAGCGCAATTACGAAGGGTTCCTCCGCTGATGCGAATCGTCCTCGTCGGACCGCCCGGTGCGGGCAAGGGAACGCAGGCCGCGTTCCTTGCGAAGAACCTGTCGATCCCGCACATCTCCACGGGCGACCTCTTCCGCGCCAACATCAGCCAGAACACCGAGCTGGGCCAGCGCGCGAAGGCGTTCATGGACGCCGGTGACCTCGTCCCCGACGAGATCACCATCGGCATGGCCAAGGACCGGATGGAGCAGCCGGACGCCGTGAACGGCTTCCTGCTGGACGGCTTCCCGCGCAACGTCTCGCAGGCCGAGGCGCTGGACGAGATGCTGCAGACCGCGAGCATGAAGCTCGACGCCGTCCTCGACCTGGAGGTCGAGGAGGACGAGGTGGTCAAGCGCATCGCCGGCCGCCGGATCTGCCGCAACGAGTCCGCGCACGTCTTCCACGTCGTGTACGCCGCCCCGAAGACCGAGGGTGTCTGCGACACCTGCGGCGGCGAGCTGTACCAGCGCGACGACGACTCCGAGGCGACCGTGCGCAACCGGCTCGAGGTCTACCACACGCAGACCGAGCCGATCATCGACTACTACAAGGCCCAGGGCCTGCTGGTGACCATCCCGGCCCTCGGTGAGGTCGCGGACGTCACGCAGCGCGCGATGGACGCCCTCAAGAAGTAGTACCCCTGATCGAGCAGTTCGGGGGGGGGGGGGGGCCCGGGCCCCCCCCGCGCGGCGTGGGGGGAGCCCCG
>NZ_JBHYVA010000005.1:26822-42771 GCF_042750055.1 Streptomyces sp. NPDC059456 | reverse complement strand
GCGGTCGCGGTCGAGGTCTTCGGGCACCTCGACTTCGCCCTCACCGACCCTGAGCCCCTCTTCGAAAACACCGTCCGCGACGTACTCGCGATGCTGGGCGACCCGCCCGTGCGACCCGTTTGACAAGCGGCCGGCGGCCGGCGGCATGGGTGCTCCTCGGGCCCGGCTGCCCCCGAGATCATCGATGCCTGCCGCGCCACCGGTGAGGAGTGCTTGCCCCGGGCGTGGGTCCGTCTCTGCCGACCGGGCCGGATCCTTCAGCCGCTTCGGACGGGGACGGGCGTCCCTGCGTCAGTTCCCTTTTTCGGGCCCGAACCGGCGTCTGTACGCCGAGGGAGTGATGCCGGTCTCGCGGCGCATGAGAGACCTCAGATTGGCAGCCGTGCCCAACCCGCTTCGGCGTGCGACGATCTCGAAACGTGACTCGCCCCGCTCGATCAATCGGCATGCCAGGGCGAGCCGTTCTCCGGTGAGCCACATCAAGGGGGTCGTTCCCAGCTGCGCCCGGAAGCGGCGGTGCAGCGTCGCCGGGCTGACCGCCGCCCGTACCGCGAGGTCGGAGACGGTGAGCGGTGCGTCGAGCCGTTCCTGTGCCCAGGCCAGGACGGGGGACAGGGATTCGTCGGGGAGGTCGGGCATGGGGCGCTCCACGAACTGCCGCTGCCCGCCGTCGCGGTGCGCTGCGAAGACCAGTCGCCGGCTCACGGAGTTGGCGACCTCCGCGCCGTGGTCGCGGCGCACCACGTGCAGCCCGAGGTCGAGTGCGGCCGCGCTTCCCGCGGCGGTGAGGATGTCGCCGTCGTCCACGAACAGTACGTCTGATTCGAGGTGGACAGCGGGGAAGCGGGCGCGGAAGGCATTCGCCCACTGCCAGTGGGCGGTGGCCCGGCGCCCGTCGAGGACTCCGGCCTCGGCCAGGGTGAAGGCGCCGCTGCAGAAGCCGATCAGGCGGACGCCGCGGGCGTGCGCCCGTCGGATGGCGTCGAGCACCGCGGGTCTGCGGGGCACTTCGACGTCGGGGCGGTTGGGGACGATCAATGTGTCCGCCGTGTCGGCCGCCTCCAGGCCGGCGACTCCGGTGAGGGTGAAGAATCCGTCCCGCATCGCCGTACGGGGCTCGGGGGAGCAGAGCCTGAAGTCGTAGAGCTCGCGGCCGATCTCCGGTCTGCGGAGGCCGAAGACCTCGGTCGCGCAGCCGAGCTCGAAGGGGTTGGAGTTCTCGTCCACGATCACGACCACCCGGTGGACGCCCGCGGCATGAGCGTGGTGCGAGGATTCATTCGGCATGTGCAATTACTAGCACTTACTTCCGCCTGGCAAAACGGCGCAGGATGAGCCCATGAGCAACCAACCCGTCCTCCTCAGCAAGGCTCTGGCCTCTTTCGACGCCCTGTGGAGCCCCCGCATCGTCGCTCGCGTCAACGACTACGACGTCCGGATCGCCAAGGTGCAGGGCGAACACCTGTGGCACGCTCACGACGACACCGACGAGTTCTTCCTGGTACTCGACGGGGAACTGCACATTTCCTTGCGCGAGCCCGAGGGCGAGCGCACGGTCGTGCTGCCACGGGGTGCGGTCTTCACCGTCCCCGCAGGTACGGAGCACAAGCCCGCCGCGCCGGACGGCGCCGCGATCCTCCTCTTCGAGCCGACCGGAACGCCGACCGTGGGCGACCGCCACGACGAGATCCCCGCCCACGTGGACGCGACCACCGGACACCTCCTCGACACCTGAGCGGACAGGCGGAGCCCCCGGCCTCCGGCGGACGTTCATGCCGTACCCGGGCATGACGGCGATTCACCGTACGACGGCCGCCGAGGTGGTCTGGGTTCTGTCCGGCCGACCTCGGGCGGTGGCAGGATGCCGTCGCGTCCACGGCACCCAGCGCCGGTGGAGGCAGGGGGCGTTCCGCTTCGGCGGGCTGCAGCGCCGGCCCGTCCGCCTCGCCACACCGCCGCCGGTCCCGGGCGCCGGCCGCCGCCGGTCCGCTCGCCCGTGGTGTGGACCTGCTGTGCGGTCGTCGCAGCGCCGGAGTGCCGGAGCGGCGGGATGGCGAGCAGCCTCTCGACCGCCGGGGCGAGGCCCGCACCAACGCTCGCCGAGACCCCGTGGAGCCGGACGACGGGGATTACGTCCGTTTTCGGTCAGGATGCAAGCAGTTGCTCTGGGTGAGCGCCGTCGCTCGGCGCCTCCGTGTTCCCTCTGTCCTCCCTTGCCCCACCTGCCCCGCGACGCGTGCAGCATCGACAGGAATTCACCCGGAGATACCCGGGGTAGCACGAAGATTTTCCTGACCTCTGCCCCAATGGCCGCAAAAGAAGTCCGAAAGTGACAGGTTTGCTTTGACCTTGATCGTCTGATCGGTGAAGGTCCTTCACATGTCCGACACATCCCAGGCCGTCACCAGTGGCCCTCTGCGCTTGCGCGACTTCCGACTGTTACTCGCGGGAGCCGCCACCGGACAGTTCGGCGCCCAGGTCACGCTCGTGGCCCTGCCCCTCGTGGCCGTCCTCGAACTCGACGCGCCCGCCTTCCAGGTGGGCCTCCTGACCGCTGCGGAGACCGCCGCTTTCCTGCTCGTGGGGCTCCCTGCCGGGGCCCTCACCGACCGCATGCGCAAACGGCCCCTGATGATCCGTGCGGACCTGGTGCGCGCCGCGGCCATGGCGAGCATCCCCGCCGCCGCGCTCGCCGGCGCCCTGACCATGGCCCAGCTCTACGCGGTCGCGCTCGTGACCGGCGTGGCGACCGTGTTCTTCGACGTCGCCCACCAGAGCTACCTGCCGCAGATCCTGCCCCGTGAGCAACTCGTCTCCGCCAACGGAGCGTTGGAAACGGTCCGGTCCACCGCCCAGGTGACCGGCCCCGGTCTCGGCGGTGGCCTGGTCCAACTCGTCGGAGCACACTTCGCGGTCATCGTCGACGCCATCGGCTACCTGCTCTCCGCCCTGTTCCTCCAGCGCGTCGAGAAGGCCGAGGAGACACCCGAACGCGTCGCCGGAGGCTCCCTGCGCAAGGAGATCGGCGAGGGTGTCCGCTTCATCCTCGGCCACCCGCTGCTCCGCGTCATCGCCCTCACCACCGGCCTCGCCAACTTCTGTACGGCCGTCCTCATGGCGACGCAGACCGTGCACCTCGTCCGCGTCGTCGGGCTCGAGGCGGGCGGCCTGGGGCTGGTGCTGTCCGCGTCTGCCGTGGGAGGGCTCCTGGGCGCGCTGTGCGCCGGGCGCATCGCCGCACGGCTGGGGCAAGCGCGGCTCATCCTCTGGTCCCTCCTGGTGACCGGCCCGTTCGCGCTGCTGTGGCCCCTGTCCGGGCACGGTGTCGCCGGGGCGCTGCTCTTCGCCGCCGGATCGGCGGTCGTCTCCTTCGGCGCCGTCGTCTACAACGTCGCGCAGGTCAGCTTCCGCCAAGGCATGTGCCCGCCACGACTGCTCGGCCGGATGAACGCCACCCTGCGCTTCCTCATGTGGGGCACCCTGCCGCTCGGCGCGCTCCTGGGCGGGGCCCTCGCCCAGTCCTACGGGACGCGCACGACGCTCGCCTGGTGTGCCGTCGGCATGCTCGCCGTACCGCTGCCGCTGCTGCTCTCGCCGCTGCGCCGGATGCGGGACCTGCCCGCTCCGCAGGATGACGACGACGCCGCCCACGGAACACCGGGGAAGGCGGCACCCGACGGAGGCGATCGCCCGGCCCCCGCACCCACCGGCTGACCCGGTTCACGACGCGCGCCGCAGGGGCCGATCCTGCGCGGGCGCCACCCGCCGGCGCACCGCCCGCGGGACGACGGCCCCGACCAGGGCCATGACAGAGAGGACCACGTGCCCAGCATCACCAGTCAGTACCTGGCCCGCTACCGACGTGTGGCCGGCGACCGGTCCGGCAGCCTGCTGCCGGTCACCGGAGCACAGCGCCGCTTCCTGCTGGTGCGTTCGCTGGACCCGGCGGGACGCCCCGACCTGGTGCCGATGTTCTTCGCGTTCCCGCACGGAACCGTCGACCCCGAACGCCTTCGGGCCGCCGCCCGCAGGCTCGCCGCGCGGCACACCGCCCTGCGCTCGCGCCCCACCGTCGTCCGCGGCACTCCCGTCCTGTCCGTCACCACCGACCCGGACGTCAGCGTGACCCGGCCCGCCCTCGCACCGGGGGAGTCGCCCGCCGAAGCGCTCCGTCGCGCGCTGGCCTCCTGGGACGCGCAGGGCCCCTCCCTGAGGCTGTTCCTCGTACCCGACGCGGAGCGTGAGGAGGACGTCCTGGCCGTCGTCCTCGACCACGCCGTCTGCGACGGGCGCTCACTGGCAAGGATCGTCGACGAACTCGGCGCCGCCTACGCCGAGGAAGCCACCGGAGGCCGCCCCGCGCCCGAGGAGACGGAGGCCGAACCGGCCGCCTACCGGGACGCGGTCCTCGGCCAACTCGCCGCCGAGGAGAAGGCGGAGACGCCCGAAGCCGCCGCGTACTGGACGGACCGGCTGCACGCGGTGCACGCCCACGCTCCCGCGCCCCGCCCGGCACGCCTACCGGACGGCGCGAGGTCCAGCGGCGCCGCGCAGGCCCGGCTGCCCGCGCACGACGACGGCCTGCCCTTCCCCGCACTGCTCGACGCCTGCCGCTCCGCGGCCCGCGAGCTGTACGGCCCCGACCGCGCGGTCCCGCTCGGCTACCCCTGGGGCGGGCGCCCCGGGGGAGCGGAACCGGTCGTCGGCTGCTTCCTCAACACCCTCGTCTGCCCGCTCGACACCGGCCACGGGCCGGCCTCGCAGGTGACGGCCGACGGGTGGTGGGACGACCTCGACCGGGCCGACGTACCGTTCGACGCGGTCGTGGCCGCCGTGCGGGCCGCCGGCTCGGGCTGGACCGGAGGCCTCGACGGACTGCTCACCGTGGACGACGACACGCGCCGCCCGCCCCTGCGGCTGGCCGGTGTGGAGGGACGGGAGGTCCACATCGAGGGAAGACCGGTCCGCGGTCCGTTCGCCGTCTCCGTCACCCAGGGGGCC
Source organism: Streptomyces sp. NPDC059456 (assembly GCF_042750055.1). Classification (NCBI taxonomy): domain Bacteria; kingdom Bacillati; phylum Actinomycetota; class Actinomycetes; order Kitasatosporales; family Streptomycetaceae; genus Streptomyces; species Streptomyces sp. NPDC059456. Next base: position 37,770 of record NZ_JBHYVA010000005.1, on the reverse strand, counting down.
GAAGTCCGCCTGCGGATGGTGTGGGACCGGGCGGTACTCGACGACGAGAGCGCGCACCGGGCGTTCGACGCCCTCACCCGCGCCCTGCGCCCCTCGGACCACGCCGTGCAGTGACCCCGCCGCCGGGCCGTCACAGGACCGGGTCCCACCGCGGCACCACCCGCACGCCGCGACGACGGCGCCCCCGGCACCCGGTCCGACGCGCGCCCCCGGGCGTGCCGGGGCCCACGACCGCGACCCCGCGCACCCGCACCCGCGCCCCCTGCCCTCCCCGCACCGCGCGGAGCCGGCGCGCCCGTGCCACCCCGCCGCGCACCATCCAGGCTTCCCCCCACGGCATCCCCACGCAGAACACGGCACCGCGCGACCCGCGAAGCCGTCCGCACGACCACCGGACACGACACGACCGTGACCGGCACCGAGACCCACCCGACAACCCCAGGGATCGCCCATGCTCCCCCTCTCCTCCTCGCAGGAGATCGTCTGGCTGCACGAGCAGATGCAGCCCGGCAGTCGCGCCTACAACTTCACGGCCTCACTGGACCTGTGGGGCACGCTCGACACCGACGCGCTGCGCCGCGGACTCGCGGCCACCTTGGCACGCCACCCCGGCCTGCGCCTCGAACTCGTCGCCTCCACCGGATCCGTACCGGCGCAGCGCGTCGCGCCGCTCTGTACGCCGAGACTGCACACGGCCGACCTCAGCACGGAAGAGGACCCCGAGGCGGCTTTCGCCCGGCTCCTGCGGGCGGAGGCCGAGAGCCCGCTCGACACCTTCGAAGCACCGCTGATCCGGTGGACGCTCGTGCGACTGGCCGGGCAGCACCACCGGCTGATCCACGTGGAACACCACCTGATCCACGACGGACACTCGTTCGCGATCCTGCTCGACGACGTCTTCCGCGTCTACCGCGCCCACGTCCTCGGCGAGACCCTGGAGCTCCCGCCCGCCCCGTCGTACGCGGACCACGTCCGCGCCCAGGCCGGTGCAGGGGCCGCGTACGCCCCCGAATCGCTCGACTTCTGGCGGGCCGAACTGCGCGACCGGCAGTACGACCTGCCACTGCCGGGCCTGACCCGCCCCGGTGCGCGCCGCAGGCACCACGGCGGCCAGCTGCGCCAGACGATCGGTGCCGACCTCGCCGAACGCCTGCGCGGGCACGCCCGTGCACGCGGCCTCACCCCCTTCGCCACGCTCCTCGGGCTGTTCGCCGAGCTCCTGCGCCGGCACAGCGGCCGCTCGCGCATGGTCATCGGCACCGCCGTCGGCAACCGCCCCCGCGGCTACGAGGACGCCGTGGGCATGTTCGTCAACACCATCGCGCTCCCGCTCGCCCTGGACGCAGCCGCCCCCGCCCAGGACACCATGGACGAGGTCACCGACACCCTCATCCGGGCCCTGCCGCACCAGGACGTACCCGTCCAGGAGCTGACCCGGGCGCTCGGCATGCACACTTCCGGCGCCGACAACCCGCTCTTCTCCGTCATGTTCAGCGCCCACGACGCACCGCTGCCGGAGATCGACGTACCCGGCCTCGACGTCACGCTCTTCGAGGGCTTCAACACCGGCACCACCCGCTTCGACCTCGACGTGGTCCTGCTCCCGGACGACCGCCGCGGCGTCACCCCGCGCCACGGCTCGCCCGGCATGACCCTGGTCTGGGACTACGACGCCGACCTCTTCGGCGAAGACGTCGCACGCCTGCTCGCCGGCCGCTTCCTGGGCCTGCTGCGCGCCTACCTCGACGACCCCGAGACGCCACTGGCCGATCTGGAACCGACCCTCGTTCAGCCCGCAGCCGCGCCGCTGCCCGTTCCGGCCGACCGTGATCCGCTGGACCCCGTAGCCGCGCACGACCCCTCGCTGCCCGCACTGCAGTGCGGCGCCCGCCACCTCACCTACGGCGAACTCGACGAGCAGGTGGGCTCGCTCGCCCGGCGACTGCGCACGGCCGGTGTGACGCCCGGCCTGCCGGTGGCCGCGGTACTGCCCCGCGGGACCGACTCGGTCGTCGCCCTGCTCGCCTGCCTGCGCACCGGCGCCGTCTACTGCCCGCTGTCCCCGTCGGACCCGCCGGCCCGGCTAGCCCTGCTGCTGGAGCGGCTCTCCCCGGCGCTGGTCCTCACCGGTGACGACGCGCCGGAACTGCCGGGGGCGCTGCCGACCGCCCGGACCGACGCCCCGGTACTGCCTCCCGCGCACGCAGCCGCCGTACTTCCCGGCACGGCGTACGTCATCCACACCTCCGGATCCACGGGGACACCGAAGGCGGTCGCCGTCGGTCCCGCGGCGCTGGCGCACCACATGACATCGGCCGCCGACCGGTTCGGCCTCACCCCCTCGGACCGGGTCCTGATGTTCGCCCAGCCCTCCTTCGACGTGTCGCTGGAGGAAGTACTGCCGACCCTGCACGCCGGCGCGTGCCTGGTCCTGCCGGCGTACGAGGTGCCCACGGGCGCCGAACTCGCCGGACTGCTGGTGTCCCACCAGGTCACCGTCGCCAACCTGCCCACCAGCTACTTCCTCGCCGTCCGCGAGGACCTGCGGCCCGCGCTGCGGGACGGGAGCTGGGCGCCCAGGCTCCTGGTCCTCGGCGGCGAACGCCTCCCCGCGACCGCCCTGCGCGGGGTCCTCGCCGACACCGACGCCACCGTGCTCAACGTGTACGGAGTCACCGAGGCCGCCATCAGCTCGACCGTTCACGAGGTCGCCCGCGACTCCCTCGCCGAAGGCACGGAGATCCCCCTGGGCACCGAGTTCCCGGGCGAGCGGGTCCTCGTCCTGGACGCCCACCACCGCCCCCTGCCGGCCGGCGCGGTCGGTGAACTCGCCGTCGCCGGGCCGGGCCTCGCCGAGGGGTACGCGGGCAATGCCGATGCCACGGCCGCCCGGTTCGTCACCCTCGACGCGCTCGACGGGGAGCGGGTCTACCTCACCGGAGACCTCGGCTACCGCGGCCTGGACGGCCTGCTGTTCTTCCTCGGCCGACGCGACAACCAGATCAAGCTGCGCGGTCACCGCATCGAGCTGGAGGAGATCGAGGCGGCGGCGTCCGCGGTGCTGGGCGGACGCTCCTGCGCCGTCGTCCTGGACCGGGAGGGCCCCGGCGGGCCCCGACTCGTCGGTTTCCTCGAAGACGGACCCGGCGGCGCGGCCTTCGACGAGAAGGCGCTCCACTCCGAGCTGGGCCGCCGCCTGCCCGCCCCCCTCGTGCCGGCCCGGTGGGCACGGCTGGACAGCATGCCGACCCTCGCCGGCGGCAAGCCCGACCGTACGACGCTGTCCCGGCGGGCCGCCGCGCTCGACCCCGACGGCACCGCGGCGGTCGGCACCGGCACCGAGCCCGGCACCGGCACCGAAGCCGGCACCGGCACCCAGGCCGGGCCCGGAACCGGGCCCGACGGCAGCGGGTCGGCACACGGCAGCGGGTCCGCGTCCGGTACCGGTACGGGTACCGACGCCGGGGCCGCGACCACCCCGGTTTCCGACGACCCGATGACGGCTCTGCTCGCGGAAGGCTGGCGCAAGGTCCTCGGCCACGGCCGGTTCGACGCCCGCTCGCACTTCTTCCACAGCGGGGGCCATTCCCTGCTGGCCGCCGAGCTGGCCGCCTGGCTGGAGCCCCGGCTGGGTGTGCGCCCGCCGTTGAGGGTGCTCTTCCGCCACCCCGTCCTCGCCGACCAGGCCGAGGCCCTCGCCACCACTGCCACCTCCACGGAGTCGTGATGACCCAGCCCCCGACCGCGCCCGCCATGCCCGCCGCCGACTCCGCGTCGCGCAGCACCCGTAGCGGAACCCGTACCAGCGCTGGCGCCGGCGCCAACAACAACGCCAACACCGGCACCGGCACCGGCACCGGCACCGGGCAGAGCGTCGCCCACGGCCCCGCCGCCGAACCGACGCGTGTGCTCGCCCGCTTCGAGGAGTGGGCCCGGCGCACCCCGAAGGCCCCGGCAGTGATCGACGGCACGGGCATCTGGACGTACCAGGACCTCGACGCGGCGGCCGCACTGGCCGCCAAGGACCTGGCCGACCGAGTCCGGCCCGGTGACCTGGTCGGCGTCTGCCTCGACCGGTCCACCGCCCTGGTGGTGACCGCCGTCGCACTCGCCCGGATCGGCGCCGTCTACCTGCCGCTCGGCCCCCGCCCCGGCGAACGCCGTATCCGGGCCGTCACCGAAGACCTCGATGTCGCCTGCCTCATCGCCGACGCCGCAGTCCTGCCCGAGGACTACCGGGGCGGCGAGCACGTGCCCCTGCTGCTGCCCACCGACGGCGTCAACGCGCCCGCCGCCGCGGTCGCGGCCTTCGCCGGCACCGTCCGCGGCACCCGGCGCGCACCCGAAGGCGCCCTGTACGCCGTCCTCACCTCCGGTTCCACCGGCCGCCCCAAGGCGGTGGCGGTGGCGGAGCCCTCGCTCTCCGTCGCCCTGGACTGGTACCGCGCCGAGACCGGCCTCGCACCGGGCGACCGCCAGTCCCTGCTGATAGGCGTCGCCTTCGACCCGCATCTGCTGGAACTGTGGGCCGCCCTGACCTCGGGCGCCGCCCTCGTCCCCGCCCCGGACGACACCCGCTGGGATTCGCAGGTACTCACCGACTGGTGGCGCGACACCGCCCTCACCCACGCCGTGGCGGCCACTCCCACCGTCGAACCGCTGCTGGACCGGCCGTGGCCGCAGGGCCTGAAGCTGCGCCACCTCGTCGTCGGCGGCGACCGGATGCGCCGCCGCCCCGGCGCCGACGTCACCGCGACCGTCCACAACGCCTACGGACCCGCGGAGGCCACCGTCCTCACCACGGCCCACGCCATGCGGGCCACGGACCCGGAGGCCGGCGACCAGGCCCCGCCGCCCATCGGCACCGCGCTGCCGGGCGTCACCCTCGTCGTCACGGACGCCCAAGGCCACCCCGTCGCCCGCGGGGAGGACGGCGAACTGCGCGTCGGAGGCCACTGCCTGGCCCTCGGCTACCTCGACGCGGAACTCACCGCACGCCGGTTCGCCCCGCCCCCGCCGGACCTGGCGATGCCCGCCCTCGACCGCCTCTACCGCACCGGCGACCGGGTACGGATGAACCCCGACGGCAGCCTGGACTTCCTCGGCCGCCTCGACGACCAGGTGAAGGTCAGCGGCGTACGGATCGAACCGGCCGAGGTGGAAGCCGCATTCGAGCAGGATCCCCGCGTGCGCACCGCCGTCGTCACCGTGCTGCGCGACGGCACCGGCCACGTCCGCCTCGTCGCACACGTACGGACGGCGAACGGCTGCGAACCCGCGCCCGCGGAGCTCCTCGACGCCGTCCGCTCCTGGCTCCCGGAGCAGGCCGTGCCCGCCGCCGTACGGATCGTCGACGGCTTCCCGCTCGACGCCAACGGCAAGGTGGACCGACCCGCCCTGGCCGCCCGGGAACAGGACCAGGTTCGGATCCAGGACCAGGCCCAGGACCAGGCCCAGGTGTCCGGGGCGCTGCGGGCCGCCACGGACGACCTCACGGACGCCGCCACCACGGCCACCGAGCGGCTCGTGCTGACGGCCGTGCGCGACCTCCTCGGCCGGTCCGGCATCGGTCTCGGCGACAACTTCACCGACGCCGGCGGCACCTCCATCGACGTCGCACGGCTGCTGGCCGTCGTCGAAGGCGATACCGGAGTGCGCCTGCGCGCCCCGGAGCTGCTGCGCAGCCACGACCTGCGCGCCCTCGCCGCCCTCATCGACCGTCGCCGGACCCCGCGACCGGAAGGAGCCTGACATGACGTCCGCCACCCCTCTCCAGCCCACCATCCCTTCGCCCGCCGCCCCGCAAGCGGCTCCCGGCACACGCAGCACCCATGACACCGGCCCCGCACCCGCACCCGCACCCATACCGGCACCCGCACCCGCACCCGCACCCATACCGGCTTTCACCCTGCCGGCACTCGTCGCCCGGCACGCCGAACGCACTCCCGACGCGCTCGCCGTCGTGGACGGCGACACCACCCTCACCTACCACCAGCTCCTGCGGTCGGGCCGCGCGCTCGCCGCTCGCCTGCGCGAGCACGAAGTGGTCCGCGGGGACCGCGTGGCGCTGCTGACGGCGCGGTCGTACCGCACCGTCGTGGCGCAGCTCGGGCTCTGGCTGGCCGGAGCCGTGTGCGTGCCCCTCGATCCGGCCCAGCCCCGGCCGCGAACCGAGGCGGTGATCGCCGACGCGCAGGTGAAACTCACCGTCGGCGACGCGAAACTGCTGGACGCGGCCGCGCTCCCCGGCCCCGTCCTCGCCCTGCCCGAGGAGCCGCTGACGACCGGCCGACCGGCCGACGAGTCCGACCCGGACGGCCCGGCGTTCATCATGTTCACCTCCGGCTCGACCGGTCGCCCCAAGGGCGTCCTCGTACCGCACCGTGCGATAGCCGAGCTGGTCACCGCGCCCGACTACGTCACCCTCACCAGCCGCGACCGCGTCCTGTTCCACTCGCCCATGACCTTCGACGCCTCGACGTTCGAAGTCTGGGCCGCGCTCGCCAACGGCGCCGCGGTCGTCGTCTGCACCGAGCAGCGGCCCTCACTGGAGGACCTCGCCCGGCACGTCGAACGGCATGGCGTGACGGTGGCGTTCTTCACCACCGCCCTCTTCCACCAGCTCGCCGCGCGCCGCTCCCGCGTCTTCGCGCAGCTCCGCTCGGTCGTCGTCGGAGGCGAGGCGATGGCCGCCGCGCCGGCACGCGACGTGCTCGGCGCCTTCCCGTGGCTGGAGCTCGTCAACGGATACGGGCCGACCGAGACGACCACGTTCGCGACCGCGCACCGGGTCACCGAGCGGGACTGCCGGGCGCCGATACCGATCGGCAGGCCCATCGCCGGGGCCACCGCGCACATCCTGGACGCCGAGGGCCGCGAGGTGGCCGACGGCGAGCGGGGCGAACTGTGGGTCGGCGGCAGCAGGCTCGCCCACGGGTACACCGGCCTGCCCGAACTCACCGCCGAACGGTTCGTCGTGCATGCCGACGGCCGGCGGCTCTACCGTACGGGCGACATCGTCTCCCGCCGATCCGACGGCGTCCTGCGGTTCCACGGCCGCAACGACGACCAGGTGAAGGTCCGCGGCTTCCGCGTCGAACCCGCCGAGGTCGAATACGCGCTCCGCGAGCAGCCGCACGTGGACGACGCCGCCGTCACCGTCGACTGCGCCGGAACCCCCGGGGCGCGCCTGGTCGCGTTCGTCGTCGCCGCGCCCGGCCCCGCGCCGTCCGGCGCCGCGCTCCGTGAGCGGCTCACCGCGTCACTGCCCGCCCACCTGGTTCCCGACACGGTCACGCTGCTGGAGCGGCTGCCCCTCACCCCGGCCGGCAAGGTCGACCGGCGTGCCCTCACCGGACGGGCACGTGCCGCCGAGGAGCGGCCCGCCGCCGAGCCCGCTGCGCCGATGACACCGCTGGAACAGGCCGTCGCCGAGGTGTGGGGCCAGGCACTGGGCATCGAGGTCACCAGCGCCGACGCCGAGTTCCTCCTCCTCGGCGGCCATTCACTCCTCGCCCTCGTCGTCACCGAGGACCTGCGCGAGGAACTGGGCGTGGAGATCTCCCTCGCGGACTTCTTCGCCGCCCCCAGCGTCGCCGCGCAGGCCGCGCTGGTCGAACGCGCACTCCTGGACGCCCACCGAGACCTGCACCCCGAGACCCCGGAGCACGGCGATGTCCACTGACACCGACTCCGCGGCCCACGACCGCCGCGACCGACTCCAGCGGGAACTGCTGCGCCGCGCCCGCGCCGGAACCGCCCACCGTGCGAAAGCCGAGCCCTCCGCAGCCACCGGTGCGGACACGGGGGTCGGCCGCCACGACGGTCACGTGGGCCACGACGCACCCCGGGACGCCGTCGCGCACGCCGCGGGCGTCCCCCTCTCCCGCGCTCAGCGCCGCATGTGGCTGATGGAGCGGCTCGGCGGCGCGGGCGACTCGTACCACGTACCCTTCGCCACGCGCCTTCGAGGCCCGCTGGACGTGGCCGCCTTCGCCTCCGCCCTCACCTCCCTGGTGGCCCGGCACGGCATCCTCCGCACCCGCTATCTGGAGCGCGACGGCGAACCCCGTCAGGAGGTGCTCCCCGTGCCGCCCACGGTGCCCGTCCACGTCGCCGATGCCGACCCGGCACACACCCCGGAGCTGCTCCGGCGCGAGACGGCCCGGCCGTTCGACCTGGCGGCGGGCGACTCCGTACGGGCACTCGTCCTGCGCCACGGCCCGCAGGACCACACCCTGCTGCTGACGTTCCACCACATCGCCGTGGACGGAGCCTCGCTGGAGACGGTGGCCGGCGAACTCGCCGTCCTCTACGCCGAGTACGCCGGGGAAGCGGGCCCGCACACCCTTGCCGCACCGCCGCAGTACGCCGACCACGCACGCCGCGAACACGCCGCCCTGCCCGGCCACGAGACGGAACTGAAGCACTGGAGCGACCTGCTGGCCGGGGCAGCCCCGCCACGCCTGCCCCGTCCGACGGCGGCGGCCACGCCGCGCACGTCCGCTCGCGCCACCGCGGCCGCACGCAGCGCGGCCCTCGCGCCCCACGTGCCGGACGCCCTGCGGACGCTGGGCGCACAGCACAGCGCCACACCCTTCGCCGTGTCGCTCACGGCCGCCTTCGCCGCGCTGCACCGCCTCACCGGCGACGACGACCTCGTCATCGGCGTGGCGAGCACCCACCGCAGCGGAAGCGCCATGCGCGCGCTGGTCGGCCTGTGCGTCAACACCCTGCCCGTACGGGTCGACGCCTCCGGTGCCCCGACCTTCTCCCAGCTGCTGGAACGGGTGAACGACGCCCTCCTCGAAGCCCAGCGCCACCGGCACATCCCCTTCGACCTGCTCCTCGAACGTCTCGGCGATCGGGCACGCGGAGCCGACGGAACCGCGCTGGTGCGCGTCACCTCGGCCCTCCTCGGCGAGCCGACGGTCCTCCGGCTGCCCGGTACGTCGGCCGAGTACGTCGACATCCCCTCCGACGCCGCGAAGTTCACCCTTTCGTACGGCCTGGGGCCGGGCGACGCAGCCGCACCGCCCCAGGCCCTCGTCCAGTACGACGCGAACGCGCTGGACGACACGGTGGCGGAGGCGGCCGTGCGGGACTACGCGGCCCTGCTGCACGCGGTGGCGGCCGACCCGGAACTCGTCCTGGCCGACCTGCCCCTGCCGTCACCGCACCACGGCCGGGGCCACCGGGAGGGCACGGGCGGCGTGTCCGATGCTCCGCCCCAGCCCGCGGACCGGCCCACCACGGCCACGGCCGGGCCCACCACGGCCACGGCCGGGCCCACCACGGCCACGGCCGGGCCCACCACGGCCACGGCCGGGCCCACCACGGCCACCGCCGGGCCCGCGCCGGCCACCGGGAGCAGCAGCCCGGATCCCGGCGACCGCCACCCGGCCGCGCAGGCCCTGCGGGCCCACCCGGAAGTCGCCGACGCCGTCGTGGTCCGGCCCGCGCAGGGGCCGGCCGTGGCGTACGCCGTCCTGCACGACGGCATCGGCCCATGCGGCCACGAACTGCTCGGCCTGCTGCGCCGATCGCTTGCGCCCGAGGCCGTACCCGCCGCGGTCACGCTCCTCGACGCGCTCCCGCGCACGGCCGGCGGGCTGCTCGACCGGGCGCGGCTGCCCGGACTGCCCGGGCCGAGCGCACCGTCCGGCCCCCGCGCCGAAGCGGTCCGGGAGGCCTTTACGGCCGTCCTCGGTCCCGCCCCCTCGCCGGACGACGACTTCTTCGCCCTCGGCGGCCACTCCCTCAAGGCCGTACAGCTCGCCGAACGGCTGCGGACGGCCCTCGCACTGCCCCTCACGGGCCTCGACGTGCTCCAGGCCCGTACGCCCCGGGCCCTGACCGCGCTCCTCGACGAGCGGGCGGCACGCCAGAGCGCCGCCCGTGCCCTGCGCCGGCCGGCTCCCCGCTCCCGGGACGTCCGCCCGGGCACGGTGCTGGTCACCGGCGCGACGGGCGGCGTGGGTGCGTTCGTCGTCCGTGAACTCGCCGCCCGGGGACGTCCGGTACTGGCGCTGGCCCGGTCCGAGTCCGCCCACCTGATCACCACCGAGGGCGTCGACGTCATCGAAGGCGACCTCGCCGACCCGGCAGGTCTGCGGGAAGCCGTCGCACAGGCCGATGCAGTGGTCCACGCCGCCTGCACCTTCACCCGCCACGACGTGGACCTGGCCGCGACGGAGGCGATGGTCGACGCCTGGCGGCGCGGGCCGTTCGTCTTCGTCAGCAGCGTCGACGCCTACGGGCAGCCCCGTACGGACCAGGTCACGGAGGAGACCCCGCCCCACGAGCCCGTCAGCCCGTACGGGAAGGCCAAGCTCGACTGCGAGGCCATGGTGCTGCGCGCGGCGGGGACCGAGGGACGCGGGGGCGCGAGCGCCCTGCGGTCACCGATCGTCTGGGGCGCGCACGACCGGCTGCGCGAACAGCTGCGCTGGGGCGCCATCGGCACGCTCTTCCAGTCCGCCCGCCAGGGCCGGCCGATCGCGCTGCCGCGTCCCGGTACGGGCGGCCACGGCTGGTACGGAGCTGCCTGGGTGCACGCGGCCGCCCTGGCCCGCGCGGTGGCCGAGTGCCTGGACCGGCCCGTACACGGAGTCGCCAATGTGTGCAGCGGCCACGTCTCCTGGCACGACCTCGCACGCGACCTCACGGAACTGCTCGACGCCCGTGCGGACTTCCACGAGACCGGCGCCGTCCCCCAGGACCTCGATCACCGCTGGCACTACGACAGCACCCGCCTGGCCCACCCCCTCCGGCCACGCCCCGGAGAGGACCGGCGGACCGTACTGGCAGACATGATCGGCCCGATGGCCTGCGACCCGGACTGACTTCGCGGCTGTTCCCGGACCGGCGGGCGCGTGCGGGCCGTCACCCTCGACCGGGTGGCGGCGCGCACGGGCGTGTGGGGGCGAATAAGCTGGGGCGGGGCCGC
>NZ_JBHYVA010000005.1:12501-26812 GCF_042750055.1 Streptomyces sp. NPDC059456 | reverse complement strand
CCGCCCCCGGGGCCCGCCCCCCGCGCCTCGCGCCGGGGGGGGCCGGGCCGGCGGGGGCGCGCGGGCCGCCCCCCCCGCGGCGGGCGCCCCCCCCCCACGGCCGTGTGCGGGCAAAGACGCCGGGCCGGGGCCGCCCGCAGGGGACGGGGGAGAACGTCGCGACGACGGGCCGGGCGTGACCTCGACCTGCCGCCGTGCTCTGACCGATCTCATGCCTTCCGGACGCCCGGGCCGGGCCGCAACTCCTCGCCGAAACGTGATCCCCGCCACATCGTCCGCGCGGCAAAAAGAACCGCGGTTCTGTATTGTGAACTCACAAACAGAAGCAGGATTCTTTTTGCAGGAGGTGTGGTGCCTCGGCTCACCGACGCACGCAAAGAACTCCGGCGCGCCCAGATCACCGAGGCCGCCGTACGCTGCTTCAGCCGCAACGGCCTGGAGCGGACCTCGATCGCCGACATCACGGCCGAGTCCGGCCTGTCGACGGGCTCGATCTACGCCCACTACCGCAACAAGGCCGAGCTGGTTCAGGCCTCGGCCCACACGGTCCTCGCCAAACGCGCGGAGGCCCTCGGCGAGTACGCCGGGAGCGACACCCCGCCCGACCCCGACGAACTGCTCGCCCGCCTGATCGCCGGCATCGACCCGGTCGAAGCCCGGGTCGGCGTGCAGACCTGGGGCGAGGCGACCAACAACCCGGCCATCCACGGCATCGTCGTCGACACGATCGACCGGATGCGCGCGATGGTGCACGACAGCGTCACCGCCTGGCTGGTCAAGACCGAACACCTCGAGCCGGCCGAGGCCCAGGAGCGCGCCACCCCGATCGCCCACCGGGTGCAGAGCCTCTACCTGGCCCAACTGCTGTACACCGCCCTGCAGTCACCGGCCGAGGAGACCACGCCATGACCACCCTGACCACCCCGACCGCTCCGTTCGCCGGCCGCACCGTGTTCCGGGTCGGCTACGGCGCCCTGCAACTCGAACGCCTGCACCACAGCCGCGGCGAGGCCGTCGCCCTGCTGCGCCGCGCGGTCGAGCTGGGCGTCGACCACGTGGACACCGCCCAGTTCTACGGCTTCGGGTTCGCGAACCAGGTCATCCGCGAGGCGCTGCGCCCCGAGGACGGCGTCCTGGTCGTCACGAAGGTAGGGGCCGACCCCGACCCGGGCGGGCCCCTGCCACTGCGTCTCGCACAGCGCCCCGAACAGCTTCGCGCCAGCGTCGAGGACAACCTGCGCAGCCTCGGCGTCGACCGGCTCCCGGTGGTCAACCTCCGCCGGCTCGACTCCGGCCCCGGCCTGCGCCCCGACGGCGACCAGGTGGTCGACCTCGACGACCAGCTCGAAGTGATGACCGCCCTGCGCGACGAGGGCAAGATCGGCGCGATCGGTCTGAGCAGGGTCACCCTCGACGGCCTTCGCCGCGCCCTGCCGGCGGGCATCGCCTGCGTGCAGAACGCGTACAGCCTCGTCTCGCGCGACGACGAGGACATGCTGCGGCTGTGCGAGGCCGAGGGCATCGCCTGGGTGCCGTTCTTCCCACTCGGCGGGTCCTTCCCGGGCCTGCCCAAGGCGACCGACGAGCCGGCGGTGCACACCGTGGCCGAATCCCTGGGCGTCACAGCCTCCCAGGTCGGCCTCGCCTGGCTGCTGCACCGCGCCCCCAACGTGCTGCTCATCCCCGGCACCGCCGACCCCGCTCACCTGGAGGCCAACACGGCCGCCGGCGGGATCACCCTCGACGCCGCCGCCCTGGCCACCCTCGACGCCATTGAGTCCCGCTCCGCCGAAGTCCCCATCGGCTGACCAGCCCCCGACCAGGACGGAACCATGAAAGCCATCGTCTACCGCGACAACGGCGGCCCCGACGTTCTCCGGCTCGTCGACCGCGACCTGCCCGTGCCCGGCCCCGGCGAGGTCCGCGTCCGGGTAGCCGTGTCCGGGATCAACCCGACCGACTCGCACGCCCGCTCCGGCCTCGCCCACACCCAGCAGTTCCCCGAGATCACCCCGCACCTGGACGGCGCCGGCGTCATCGACGCCGTAGGTGAGGGGGTCGACCGGAGCCGGGTCGGCGAGCGGGTCTGGTTGTTCATGGCTGCCGCCGGGCGGCCCACCGGCACCGCCGCCGAGTACACCGTCGTACCGGCCGAGCGGGCCGTGCCGCTGCCCGACGAGGCCGGCTTCGACGTCGGCGCCGCACTCGGTGTCCCCGCGCTGACCGCGCACCGCGCGCTCACCGTCGCCGAGGACGGCCCGCGCCGCCTGCGGCCGGGGGCGCTGGACGGCACGGTCGTGCTCGCCGCAGGCGGGGCCGGGGCGGTCGGGCACGCCGTGATCCAGCTCGCCCGCTGGGCCGGCGCGACCGTGATCAGCACGGTCAGCGGAGCGGAGAAGGCCCGACTGGCCACCGCCGCCGGCGCTCACCACGTGGTCAACTACCGAGAGGGGGATCCGGCCGCCGAGATCCGCAGGATCGCCCCGGACGGCGTCGACATCGTCGCCGAAGTGGCGCTCGGCGCGAACATCGCACTGGACCTGGCCGTGCTGCGAGCGCGCGGCACGATCGCCACCTACGCCAACGACGGCGGCAAGCCGGTCGAACTGGACGTGCGGCACAACATGGTGCTCAACACGCGCCTCCAGTTCCTGGTGCTCTACACGGCCGGTCCGCAGGCGCGTGCCACGGCCGCCGAGGACATCGCCGCCGCGGTCCGCGAAGGCGCCCTGCCGGTCGGCGAGGAACACGGCCTGCCACTGACCCGCTTTCCGCTCCACCGCACCGCCGACGCGCACCGCGCAGTGGAGCGCGGCACGGTCGGCAAGGTCCTGGTGGACATCACGTCCTGACGCCACAGGGGTCCAAGCCGCCTCGCACCACCGTGTCGCCAGTCGGCCACCGTCCGCCTGATCAAGTCGCCCGCTGTGGAAGGCGTGGCGGATCGGACTTCGACCTGACCGGGGTCACCGTCACCGCGGTCGCTGCCGTGGAAGGACGTCACCGCTCGTCACTACGACCGCGAGATCGGCCACGGCCGCCGGGAGACCCGGGTGGCCAGGGCCCTCACCGTCGAGCCCTTCACTCGCCCGCTCGACCGTGGAGAGGGCCGTTTCCTCGGCGTGGCATTCGGTGGCCTTTGAGTAGACGGCGGGGTAGCGGACGGCCAGGTAGTTCAGGGCTCGGTGCTCGTCGGTCGCTCCTGCGTTGTCGGCCATGCGACCGATCTGGTCGAACAGTTCCTCGGCCGTTGCCCGGAAGGCGTCCTCCGACTATCCGTCCGGGCGCGGGAGCTCGCGGATCAGCTCGTCCCAGTCGAAGGAATACAACTGGTCGAGTGGAGTCCATCGTCCCGAGCCGGGAGGGTACTTTCACGTTTCCGCCCCGGCGGCCGCCGTACCCAGGGGAAACGGGGAGGTCAGCTCCGGGCATGCAAGGCGCGCGAGAGCGCACTCATGCTGATGTCGATGATCGTGCGGAGCTGCTTCTGGCTCGCCCTGGTCCTGCTCATCACGGCCAGCGACTGGTTGACCGCCGTCATGTGAACCGCGAAGCCGTCGGCATCGCCTTCGGTCAACTGCGCGGCGCTCAAAGCGGTCCGCAGCCGCGCATGCTGGGAGTCCAGAGCTTCGATCGCGCGTGCGGTGATGGTGGGGCTGAGCGTCGGTGCCGCCATCGCGGTCTGGGCGATCAGGCATCCATCAGGTACGTCAGGGTCGGCGATGCGTTGCAGGGTGACGTCGAAGAACGCCCGTACCGCCCGGAGCGGTTCCTCGGACGCACATGAAAGCGCCTGGTCGTACCTGTTTCCGTACCGCGCGGCGTAGCGGTCCAGGCAGCGCAGGTAGAGCGAGTCTTTGTCGCCGAACGAGGAGTAGATGGAACTGCGGTTCAGTCCGGTCGCCTTGGAGAGGTCGTCGAGAGACGTGTCGGCGTATCCGGCCCGCCAGAACTGGATCATCGCCGCGTCGAGCGCGATGCCCACGTCGAACTGCTTCTTCCCGGCCATCACGCACGCACCTCGCTCTTGTACCGGCCGTTGTGGCCCTGCCCATCCTATCTTGAACCAATCAGTTCAAGATGACGTAGGCTTCGAACATGACCGACGACGCCATGGCCCCGAACCGCTCCTGCGACCAGAACCCCGTCCCCGGGTTGCCGCTGCACGACCTTGCGGGTTTCACCCACCGCTGGGTCGACGCGGAAGGAATCCGGCTCCATGCCGTGGAAGGCGGCCGGCCGGCCGGTCCCACCGTCGTCCTGCTGGCCGGGTTCCCGCAGACCTGGTGGGCTTGGCGAAAGGTGATGCCAGGTCTTGCCGAGCGATTCCGCGTGATCGCGATCGACCTGCCGGGGCAGGGTCACTCCGACCGCCCCCAGGGGGGCTACGACACGCACACCGTCGCTTCGCGCGTCCAGGCCGCGCTGACCGCGCTCAACGCGCCGAAGTTCTGGCTCGTCGCCCACGACATCGGGGCCTGGGTTGCCTTCTCGCTGGCCCTGAAGTACGAAGAGCGCCTGCATGGTGTCGCTCTGCTTGACGCCGGTATTCCCGGAATCACCCTCCCGGACTCGATCCCGACGGACCCCGAGCGGGCCTGGAAGACCTGGCACTTCGCCTTCCACTTGGTGCCCGAACTGCCCGAGACGCTGCTCGCCGGCCGCGAGCGTGACTACGTCTGCTGGTTCTTGAAGGTCAAAGCCCTGTCCCCGGACACGTTCGACGGCGCCGAGATCGACCATTACGCCGCCGCCATCGCGGCCGAGGGAGGGCTCTCCGCGTCTCTCGCCTACTACCGCGACGCCGCGGAATCAGCGCGCAAGAATCATGACGCCCTCGAACGGGGGCACTTGACCGTCCCGGTCCTGGGAATCTCCAGCTCCCATGGCTCGATCCCCGACATGGCCGCCTCCGTCAGCCCGTGGGCGGAGAACACGACCGGCGTCGTCATCCCACAAGCCGGACACTTCATTCCCGACGAGCAGCCCGACGCAACGGTGGACGTGCTGACCGCGTTCATCGATCACGAGCGTGTCGAGTAGTTCACGACGCACTGGTCGGTCCGGGGACATCGGTGAGATCAGCCGGCAGCCGTGCCCCGGCATGAGTCACCACTCCTGCACCGTCGGCGCAGGCATGAAGCCAGGGACGCGAACCGATACCCTTCCTGCACGTAGGAAGTGCCTTCCATCGGGACCGAAAAGAGAACCTCTCTCCGCCGACTGACCCACGCGCTCGCGAAGCGACCACAGCCGCCTCAGCGGCCCTTGGCGGGTGCGAGGGAGCGGCCCGGGAGGCACACCACCTGCTACGGGTATGCGCCCGAGTGGACTGCGACCGTGCTCCGCTGCCACTTGGCCGTCGACCCGGAGGACCACGGCCGTCTTTTCGATTCGCCGCTTGTGGCGGCTCCGTGGTCTGGACACGCGGGGACCCGGGGTCGGCCGGGCGGCAGTCACTGGCTCGGAACGGTGATGCCGGCCGCGCGCAGTTTCGCCTCGACCAGCCTGTTCAACCGGGCGATCGACGGTGACTGGTCTTCCCGGTGGTGGTTGACCATCGCGTACCGGGAGGCGGCGTCGGACCGGTCGTGAAAGCCGGTCGGCATCGCCAGCAGCGCCCGTTGGGCCAGCAGTTTGGCGGCCAGCCCGGCCGCCAACTCCTCGATCCGCGGGTCGTCCGGATCCCAGGCCCTCGCATCCCAACCGCGTTTGGTCAGCTCGACGGACTCGGGGTCGTCAAGGCCGTGTTCGAGCCGGGCCAGGAAGCTGTCGAAGATCTCCGGGACCAGTGCCCGGGCCAGCACGAGAGCTTCCCGTTGACCGGCCACGTAGTCGGGATCGAAGCCGAGTTCGGCGAGCCTCTCCAAGACCGCGCAGGCCCGGTCGGGCAGCAGGGCACGGTCACCATGGTCGAGACGGTGCAGCCTGTCGCGGCGCGCGATCAGGTCTTCGATCCGTTCGGTGAGTTGGTGGTGGACGTCGTCCAGGGTGGCGGCGAACGTCGTGGGATCGGCGTCCAGCAGGTCACCGATCTCGGCCAGCGGCACGCCCGCAGCGGCCAGGGTCCGGACCTGGACCAGCCGGTACAGCTCGTCCGATCGGTAACGGCGGTAGCCGGAGCCGTCGCGTTCCGGCTCGGCGACCAGGCCGAGCCGGTGATAGTGGCGCACGGTTTTGATCGTGACACCGATGAACGCCGCCGCCTGACCGATCGTGAGCCCGTCTGTCATCGGCTCGGCGCACCTCCGGATCGTGGGCGGCTGCGGTCTCGCGCACCGCGTCGTGACGGCCGGGAAGGCCGGATGGCATCCGGGACGAGGATAGCGCGCACCGGTTCCAGCCCACCCGTTGCTGCCAAGACCGGGACGCCTGCCATCAGTGCCGGTCACCCGCGATCGGTACAGGGGTTGACCTTGACCTTGGGTCAAGGCTGCAGGCTCTGCACATGGCCGTTCCAAAGGCCAGGAAGCCACCAGAGCGCCTTGAGAACCACACGGGGAACAGGAGATTCATCATGGGAACAAGCAACAGCGGCTTCTCCGATGCAGGGCTGCGTCGACTGCGCGAGGTGCTGGCACGGCACGTCGAGTCCAAGAAGATTCCCGGCCTTGTCGCCCTCGTCAGCCGCGGCGGCCGGACGCACGTCGAAGCGATCGGGACGATGCGTCATGACGGTGGCGCACCGATGCGCCGGGACACCATCTTCCGGATGGCGTCCACGTCCAAGCCGGTCACGATGGCGGCGGCGATGATCCTGCTCGACGAGTGTCGGCTGCGGCTGGACGACCCCGTGGACCGGTGGCTGCCCGAACTCGCCGACCGGCAGGTGCTGAAGCAGCCCGACGGACCCCTGGACGACACCGTGCCGGCACACCGGCCGATCACCGTACGGGACCTGCTGACCTCCACGTTCGGGCTCGGGGTGGACTTCGAGTCGATGGCTTCCCCGATCAGGGCCGCGACCTTCGAGCGTCTCGACTACAGCGTGGTCTCCGGGCCGGCGCCCGAGCCGGACGAATGGATGCGCCGCCTCGGCGAACTGCCGTTGCAGTACCAGCCCGGAGCGCGGTGGCAGTACGACCTCAGCAACGAGGTGGTCGGTGTGCTCGTCTCCAGGGTCGCGGGACAGTCGTTGGAGACCTTCCTGCGGACGCGCATCCTCGATCCGCTGGGGATGAAGGACACTGCCTTCCACGTGCCCGCCGACAAGATCGACCGACTGCCGCCCCTGTACGGGCCCGACCCGCAGAGCGGCGAGTTCCTCGTGTGGGACGAGGCGGCAGGGGGAAGGTCCAGCATGCCTCCCGCGTTCCAGGGAGCCGGCGGCGGGCTGGTCTCCACCGCCGACGACTACCACGCCTACTTCCAGATGCTGTTGAACCACGGGATGCACGGGAGTGAACGGATCCTGTCCCGGGCCGCCGTCGAGCTGATGACCACCAACCGTCTCTCGCCCGAGCAGCTGGCTGCCCGGGAGGCCATGTTCAGCAACGTCGCCCACCTGTCGTGCGGGCAGGGGGCGAACGGTGGTTGGGGCTTCGGGATGGCGGTGCGCACCCATCGCGGCGACTATGCGCCCATCGGCCAGTTCGGCTGGTTCGGCGGTACCGGCACCACCGCCTACGCGGACAGGACCAACCAGCTCACCGGAGTCCTGCTCACCCAGGTCGGACTGTCCACCCCGGATTCGCCGCGTGCCATGAACGACTTCTGGACCACGCTCTACCGGGCCATCGACTGACCGATGGGGATTCTTGAAATCGGAGCTGGCTGCGATTTCGTGAAACCGCAGGTCAACGCTCGACTAGCTTCGGGCATTGCCGAACGTCTGGTCCACCAGGCCAAGTTCCTCACGAGACATGAACGGACGCACATCCTGCGCTTTCATTTGCACCGCGCCTGCCCCAGACCGAGTCACATACGGCCTCAAGGTGCCTGGCAGGTACAAAGTCTGGACGGTGCCCGCCGGAGTGAGTCAGCCTGGATGCCGTGGACGGAGTCAGCGCGGGAACGGTACCCACCTAAAACACGAAGACGAGCAGGCCCACGACCACCGTGGCCACCATGGACCACATCAGAACGTTCTCTATCGCGCGTCGAAACCAGCCCGCCTGGAAACGCAGCCACTGCATGAAAGCGCGGTCGCAGGCGCGATGGGCCCTGGTCAGCACAGTTGGTGCGGGCAACGGCGGCCGGGCGAGCGACAGTTGGAGTGGAGACCAGGGGCGATCGGCCCGGTGGCCATGGCGCGGTTCAGTGACTCGCCGCGGTGCGTCCGGATCCTCGGCTCGGCGAACTGCCCGGTCCAGGAGATCAGCAGGGCTACCACGGCTATGAGGAGCATGAAAGCCTCCGGATGCGCCGGCAGCAGCCGCCCACCGTCGCCCAGGCTGTTCGCCGGCTCACCCGCGGCCAGACCGGTCCCGAGCCACAGCCCGGTGATCCAATCGGAGGGCAGCCGTCGGCCGGTGAGCACCGCGTGGACCAGGGCTCGCCACGACGCCACGCCCCGATGCCCGCAGCCAGTCCAGCGATCAGCAGGTACTGGGCCGTCCTGGCCCAGGAGCCGGCGGCGCCGACGGGCGCGGCGAGCTGGACGGAGGCGATGGCCGCTGTCAGCCCGGTGTGGGAGATCGGCAGCGCTCGCAGCGCGAACAATGCGTCAGGGGCCGTCGGCGACTGGTTGCGCGCCGCCATGACGGATGGTTGCGCCACACCTCCGTGAAGGCGATGCCACGGGGCCGGGGGCATCGGTCCGAGGAGGCGTCGTCATGGTTGCGGCAATCACGAAGCAGGTCGTTGCCATGGACTCCCCACCGGCGTATAGCCGTTCGGTCGGCTACGACTCCCGGGTGCGCAGAATGTCGGCTCGGGCGAGGTAGGCCATCACGATGACGAGGACTTCCCGGAACACCTGAACCGCCCCGGGGCCGGCGCCTCCGGCCAGCCGAGTGGTGACGATCACTCGTGCAGGACGACGGCCCAGAACCGTTTCGGGTCCGTCGTCCGGGGTGACGACGGGGCCGGCGTTGAGGCGAAAGCCATTTGCTCGGTGCTGTAGCCGGGCTGCTGGGCGGTCAAGCGGCGCTCGTCTGCGGCGCGCTGATTCCCATCGAGTCGGTGATGGCGTTCGGCGAGGGGGGACGTCCTTGTTGTCGGGGACGCCGGTGGCGGCCGAGGCGACGGCCTGGGCCGAGCTTGCTGCGGGCGAGGATGAGGATGGTCAGCGCGGTGGCGGCGCCGCTGGTCGGGAGGGCGGCGAGAACATCGGGGTGGGTGGCGAGGGCAGCGGCGAGCGCGGTTCCGGCCGCCTGCCCGGTGCCGACCGACAGGATCAGCCAGGCGTACGCCTCTGTGGTGCGGGAAGTGGAAGCGAGAGCATCCACGGTGTGGAAGCCGTTGGTGATGATCAAGGTGAAGAAGAGCCCCGGGATTGCCGTGAGGGCGAAGGCTGCGCGGGGGCCGGGCTGCGCCAGCAGGGGCGCCCAGCCGAGTAGGAACAAGGCGCTGGTGGTGATGAGCTGGGATTTGGTCGTGCCGGGCCACGCCCGGCGGGCGTAGATCAGACTGCCAAGAAAGCTGCCGGTTGAGAACACGGCAGGAAGCAGTCCGCAGAGCATTGCCTGCCCGTGGGTGCCGGCCATGCTTGCGGCCCACACGTTCATCGCTCCGAACGTGAACCCCGTTCCCGCCAGCGCGGTGAACAGCAGGACCAGGCCGGCGCTCATCAGCCGTCCTCGTTCGGTCACCCCGGGGGCAGGACGCCAGGCCTGCGACGGCGCGGCGGTCAGGACGACCGTCGTGCCCGCGAGCCCGAGGGCGGCGGTCGCGGCCAAGGCGGTGTCAGGCCCGTGCGTGGTCGCCAGCCACGAGGCGAGCAGGGGGCCGGCGATGTAGAGGAGTCCCTGCGAGCCGGTGTCGAGGGCCTGGACGACCCGGCGCCGCCCGAAGTCGGGCAGGACCGTCGGCCAGAGCGCCCGAAGCCCTGCCTCCAGCGGCGGTGTGACCAGACCCGCGAGCCCGACCATCGCGGTCACCGCCGCGGGGTGTTCGCCCGCCCGGATCAAGGGGAGCGATGCCAGGCAGCCGGCGTTGAGCAGCACGGCCGGTGCCGACACACGCGTTTGACCGTAGCGGTCCATCAGCCTGCCCTTGATCGGCTGGGACAGCCCGGACGCCAGCCCGTAGAGGGCGGCCAGTGTTCCGGCGAAGGCCAGCGACCCCCCGCTTCCGGTGATCCACAGAACGAGCCCCACGGGAACCATGGAGTTGGGCAGGCGCCCGATCAGGGTGCCGCCGAGCAGGCGGACGACGTGTCGGCTGCCCAGCACGGCGCCGTATGTGGCGAGCGGCGGGGCAGTGGTCGGGTGTTCGGCCAGGGGCAACACGGCAGGGCTTTCCATCAGAGGGGGAGCGGGGCGGGGCAGGACCTGGACCAGGGGGTCATCGTCGCCGCGTGGACGCGTTGGTGGCCGAAGGTGCTGCGGCCGGGGCGCGGTGCCAACGGCCGGTGAGTGGGGGTGCGCAGTACGGGGGTGTGATGTGGTGGCTGGACCGCGACGGCTTCATCCAGATGCCAGTACGTTCTGGGCGAGGTCTTGGACAGGGCGGTTGGCTTGGACGGAGAACTTCAGCGTGGTTGCCCGGATGACGCGGGTGTCGAGGAAGCCGTAGCCGGGAGCGTAACCCGGAGCGGACCAGCCACCGCGGAACTTGTGATCTTCCGATAAGACTGCGGGAGTTGCCGCAGGTGTGGCGGGACGGTGATGTCGGCGCGGGCCGCACGCGCAGCGTGTGGCGCACGGAAGACGACCGGTCGGCGCGGAGGGGTTCACCTCCCACGCAGCCAGTCCCGGACACCGCTGACCGCGTGGCCGGCATCCGCGGGGCCGCGGTTGGTGCGACTTCCCTGACTGTGGCCGTGTACGCGTTGAACGGGCCGGCCGGCGTTTCCGCGGCGGGCGCCCGCTCGGTGCAGGCCGGCGGTGGCATCGGGCGCGCGGTAACCGGTGACAACAACCGCCAGCAGGGCGCCCGTCCCCACCCCGGCCCCCGGCCGCAGACCCCGGCACGAGTGCCACGACAACGGCGCCCGGCGTGCCGGGAGAGCGCGGAGTTGCTGCTGGCGGATCCACTGCTGAGGCGATCACTGGACCGAGGTCATGGCTGGGCCTGGTTCCTCAGCGCGGCTCTGGCTCCGGGCCGGTGCGTTCGTACGGATTCGGGTCGTCCTCAGCGTGGCGCGTCGTGGTGGGCGAGTGCGTTTTCCCGCAGGTTCGGTTCCACACGGAGCGTCCTGGTGAACCACCTTCCGTAGCTGCTGCCCAGGAACGGGGCGGAGGCCCCGTGGAGGAGGACGCTCAGGCCCACGGTCACGGCGATGGCCCTGCTCAGCAAGGGGCCCCCGGGCAGGTGCTCGTCGAAGGCAAGGAGGCCGAACACCAGCGAAGCGAGTCCGCGCGGTCCGAACCAGCCGATGTAGGCCACGGAAGCGGAGCGCAGTCCGGTGCCGGCCAGAGCGACGGCGACCGGCAGCATCCGGACGACGGTCAGGCTCAGCAGCGCGTAGAGGGCCATCCGCCACGTCAGGTGCTGGAGCGCCGGACCCAGGATGAGTGCGCCGAAGAGCAGGAAGCTCAGAGAGGCGAGCAGCAGGCCGAGTCTCCGTGTGAACCTCGTGCTCTGTGCTGTATCCGAGCTCTGGGCGCGACTGCTCGCAGTGGCGGGCGAACGGCGCAGGTGGATGCCGAACGCCAGGCCGGCCGCCCAGGCTCCGATGAACCCGCTGCCCTGGCCGGTGACACACAGCGCGTACGCGATGACCGGAACAGCGAGCGCCAGGAACTGTCGCCAGTCGGGGCTGCTCCATCCCCGGGCGAGCGACCAGCGCAGCACGCTCGCCCCTGTCCAGCCGGCCGCAAGTCCGATCGCTCCGCTGAGCAGCAGCGCGCGCAGGAACGTCTCAGCGACGCCCGGATGATCGTGGTCCTCACCCGCGGCAGCCAATGCCAGTACGAAGAACGGAAGCGTCAGGCCGTCGTTCAGACCGGATTCGACGGACAGGCCGCCTCGGATCAGCGCAGGCACCCGTTTGTCGGAGACGGCCTGCTGCCCGAGCGCGGCGTCTGTCGGCGCCAGGATGATGCCGGCCAGGGCCAGCTCCCACACACTCAGGCCGGGCAGCAGGGGCCAAGCCACCAGCCACCCCAGGGCCATCGTGGCCGGCAGGCCCACCATGAGCAGTCGCAGTGGCAAGAACTCCTCCCGGCGCAGGTCTTGGGCTCTGATCCGTGCCGAGTCCGCGAACAGCAGGAGCACCAGCGCGCCTTCCAGCAGGGTCTGCGCGCCGTTGGGGTCCGTCGAGCGGTCCAACAGGTCCAGGCCCGGCGGCCCTATCGCCAGCCCGAACAGCATGAACACCAATGGCCCCGAAAGCACCGTCGTCGACAAACGCCGTGAGAGCGCCCCGTAGCCGACGACCACACCCCCGGCGATCACGACGGCCCAGTCGCTCATCCGCACTCCTCTCACCGGAAACCCTCGTCGGTGGGGCGGCTGCGCCGCGGGCGGCGTGCCGGGTGTCCCGGCCGTCGTCTCACCTCACACGGAGGCATGAAGACCGACCCTACGTCGTTGCCGGCCGCGTCCCGGAAACCTCGCAGCGCGCGCCCCCGGTTGCCGGTCCGGTCGGCCCAATGAGCAGCGACCGCACGGGCCCGGGGAGGGCGATGGACGCCGCACGCCGTTCATGTCCACGCACCGGTGAGCCGGTGAGCGGCCGTCGCACGGCGCGTCTGCGCACGGCAGGCCGGAGCGACGCCGACAGAACAGCCGTTCATCGCCCGCGACCGGGTGTTTGCCGAGGTGCTGTGACCACACGGCGTCGCGTCGGCAGTCGTCGTCTTTCCTTCACCGCGCCAGCGAACGGCGCGGCTGAGCACGGCGGGTGGTCTTGGACGTACGGATGCCTCCTGTCCCGAAGGGCCCCGTGCAGCCGCCCGACGGGCTTGTGTCCTCGATCCCGCACGAGGTCCTCACCCGGTGGTGTCTCCCGCGGTGATCAGAGACGCGACTGCCGGCAGACCGCCCTCGGCCAGGGCGCGGCGCTGGCGGTCTGCCGATGCTCCCCGTTGAAGGAGACGGTGGACGAGGGCGGTCACCTCGCGCTGGTCGCCGTACTCCTCGAGGCTGGGGCCGATGTGCCGGAGCAGGGCGGACAGTACGTCTCCACTGCTCCGCAGCCGCCCTTCCGGGTCCACGAGCGTGCTGCTCAGCCCGTGCCTGGCCGCGTGCCACGTCGCGGCTTGCAGGAACTCGTGCCGGCACGGTACGCGAGCGGCTCCCGCCTTCTCCTGAGCGATCGCGGTGGCGGCGAGTGCGCGGACGACACCGGCCAGCATCACCGCGTCGTCCGCCTCCAGCTGCACATCACAGCAGCGCACCTCGATGGTGGGGTACCGCTCCGAGAGCCGGGCGTGCCAGTACAGCTGCCCCCGGTCCGGGATCACCCCCGGTCGCACCAGCGCGTCGACCCGCGCTTCGTAGTCCGCGAGCCCTTCGAAATGCGGCGGCGGCCCGCTGACGGGCCAGCGGCCGAAGATGATCGTGCGCCAGCTGGCGAACCCAGTGTCCCGCCCGTCCCAGAGCGGACCGTTCACGGACATCGCCAACAGGGTCGGGAGCCAGACGCGCAGCCGGTTCAGGACGGCCACTGCGGTCTCACGGTCGGGCATGCCCACGTGGACGTGCATCCCGCAGATGAGCTGCTCGTCGACCAGCAGCCGGGCTTCCCCCTGCATCTTCCGGTATCTCGCCGTGCTGGTGATGGGAACGGGGGAGACGTCCCTGACCGGCGAGGTGGCCGAGATCGCGATTCGGCAGTCGTTCGCCTGGGCGGCGGAGGCGACCGCGTGGCGCAGTCGCAGGAGGTGGCCCCCCACCTCCTCCAGGGCCGTACACACGGGGGTGGCGACCTCGATCTGTGCCTGCAGCAGCTCGTCCTGTACCTCTTGCTCGCCGGCGATCGGCTCCAGGCGGGCTGTGGCACGCACCTCCTGGACCAGCGGTGTGGGAAGGAGTGTCGCCGGGTTCACCAGCATGTACTCCTCTTCGACCCCCAGAGTGATCATGCCGGGTGATGCCCCGAACCCGCGGTGATCACCCACGTGTGGCGCAGGCATCGAAACGTCGACGGCGGCAGGCGCCGAGATGTCGGGGGAGTTGGGCGAGAGGCGTTCGGGACGGCCGTCCATCGGCCGGCCGTGCCGGGATTCGCACTGCCGGCGATGGTGGCAGGGGGCCTCGTGCC
>NZ_JBHYVA010000005.1:0-12491 GCF_042750055.1 Streptomyces sp. NPDC059456 | reverse complement strand
GGGGGGGTGGCGGCCGCCCGCCCGACCGCGGGCGGTGCGGGTAAGCCCCCGGGGGGGGGGGGGGGGGGGGGGCCTCGGGCCGGCGCGCGCGCGACCGGGCCACGGCCGGTCTGGCGTCGAACCACCGACGACGCTGACCGGTCCGCGAGGAGCGTCCTCGGGGAGGACGAAGGTGACCTGAGTGCGGTTCATCAGCTTCCTGCGTTCGAGCACGGCGGAACTCCAGCCGACAAGACGGGACGACGGACCCCCGCATCCTCGTACCGGTGCCGTCGGCCGCGGGTGGTACACGCCCGCAGGGCCCGACGGTCTCACTCGGCCGGTCGTCGGGCCTCGGCCATCCCCGGCAGGTGTTGCACCGGCTGCGGCGCCGGGAGAGCGGTTCCTGCGGCTGCCGGAGTTCACCGGTGCCGGGCATCCGATCAGCACCGAATCGGCGCCTGCGTTCTGAAAGGCAGGCGTACGAGCGGCGCGGCTGCCGGCCGCCGGGGGTTTGCCCTGCGCCCCCGGTCGGGGTCCCGAGTATGAGCAGCGTGCTGGTGGGAGTGGGTTGGGACGTGCTGACCACGACCGGAGAGGACTTCGACCCGCACGTGTCGGCCCTGGTGACCGACACGGCCGGACGCTTGCCCTCCGAGCAGCACTTCGTCCACGGGGACGACCCGAACAGCCCGGACGGCGGGCTCGCGCACAGTGGTGACCACGTCACCGGCCAGGGCAGGGCTTCGCCTGCCGGCCCGCGAACGTGACCTCGTGGCCCGGATCGCGAAACAGCGGGGTGCCCTCCGCGTCGAGCTGCCTGAGAAGATCGCCGGGCTGCTGGACCGCTTCAAGGCCGCCGCCCGGGACAACGCCCGCCTCAGGCCAGGCTGCTTCCCCGGCTCCCGGTTCCCGGTTCCGGGCTCTCGGTTCCCGGCCCCGGCTTCGGCGCGCCCTGTGGAGGAAGAGCAAGGAGAAGGCGACGGGTCGGGCGGTCGGGAGCCCCTGGACGGAGCGGCTCCGTCTGCGGAGGCAGGGAAGACTTCTCCGTGCGCACCGGAGAGAGGCTCGGCACCGCTCCGCCGGCTGTTGCGATCCGCCTCGGCGGGCTCCCGTCAGGTCATTCCGTCGACAGGCGCGGTGTGCGCGGCGGCACCGTGCGCCGGCTGCCGGTCCTTTCGAAGGCCGCGGCGAGGGTCAGCAGGTCGTTGTCGTCGTAGGCGCGGCCCGCGAAGGTCAGCCCGACGGGCATGCCGGTGTCCGTCATGGTGCCCATCGGCACGGTCACGGTCGGGATGCCGAGGTGGCGGGGGACCAGGTTGCCGTTCGCGACCCAGACGCCGTTGCGCCAGCCGAGGTCGGCGGACGCCACGGACACGTCCATGTCCGCGGGGCCCACGTCCGCGACCGCGGGGAAGACCACCGCATCCAGACCCAGTCGGTCCATCCACAGCTCCAGGTCGACCCGGCGCGTCTCCTCGAGTCCGCGCAGCCCCTGCTCCAGGTACGGCATCTCGGTGAGGGAGACGTACGGGCGCTCGCGCACGAAGCGCGGGTAGTCGCCGATCGTATCGTCGAAACCGTCGTAGCGGTCGGGCAGTTCGCCCTCCTGCTTGGGCCAGATGCGGGTGCCGTCGACCTCGGCCAGGGTGGAGAGCGCCGGGTCGCCGTTGGCGCGCAGGAAGTCGTCCCAGGCCCAGGCGGACAGGTCCTCGATCTCGAAGGTGAGGAAGTCCCGGCTGACCAGCCCGCGGGTGAACAGCGACGGCGCGCCGGGACGGTCGGACTCGTAGTTCGACACGACGGGGAAGTCGACCTCGACCACCTCGGCTCCGGCGGCCTCCAGGTCGCGGCGGGCGGCTTCCCACAAGGTGATCACCGAGGGGCGCGTGTCGATGGGCTGCCCGGTCTGCCCGCCGATGCCTCCGTCGGGGTTCGTTCCGGCGTCGGGGTCGGCGTTGATGTACATCCGGGGCACGCCGACGCGCCTGCCGGCGAGAGCGTCGGATGCGGCCTCGGGGTCGGCGGGTGCGAGGGCCGGGTAAGAGGCGGGTCGCACCTGCGACGGCGAGGGCAGTGCCACCCACGGCTGGGCGCGCCACAGGTCACCACGCGTGTGCGGGTCGTCGGCGACGATGACGTCGAGCAGTTCGAGTAGGTCGGCCATGGTGCGGGTGTGCGGGACGACGACGTCCATGGTCGGTACGAGCGGCCAGTTGCCGCGGACCGAGATCACGCCGCGGCTGGGGGTGTAGGCGCACAGCGCGTTGTTCGAGGCGGGGGCGCGGCCAGAGGACCAGGTCTCCTCACCGAGGCCGAACGCGCCGAACGACGCCGCGGTCGCCGTGCCGGAGCCGTTGGAGGAGCCGGATCCGTAGGCGCTGGTGAGCCAGTCGGCGCTGTACGGGCTCTCCGCACGGCCGTACACACCGCGCTGCATGCCGCCGTTCGCCATCGGCGGCATGTTGGTCAGGGCGATTATGAACGCGCCCCCCCCGCGCAGCCCCGCGCTGGCGCAGGCGGCGCGCTGGGCGACGAGGTGCTCGAAGGCGGGGGAGCCGGACGCAGCCGTGAGCCCCTTGGCGAGGTAGCTGTCCTTGGCGGTGTACGGGATGCCGTCCAGCGGGCCGAGCGTCTCGCAACGCGCGCGACGGGCGTCGGAGGCCTCCGCTTCGGCGCGGGCGTGCGGGTTCATCACGACCATCGCGTTCAGGGCGGTGTCCGTGCCGGACCGGTCGTACGCCTCGATCCGCGCGAGGTAGGACTCGAGCAGGCCGACCGCGGTCGTCTCGCCCTTCTCCAGCGCCGCGCGCAGGTCGGCGATACAGGTCTCCACGACATCGAATCCGCGCGTCATGAGGGTGTCTCCCGGGTGGTGGGTCGTACAGGCGGGCCGCCGGCCGGTCGGGGGCGACCGCGCATACGGCAGCAACCGCTCCCCATCGTCCTGACTAGATTTTCAGTCTAGACTAGGGGTCTAGATTCTCGGAACCTAGACTTGGGGCCAGGATTTCCGGAACCGAGAGTGAGCTCATGCCGACGTCAGAGACCGAGCCCGCGCTGCCCGGCCGTCCCCTCCCGCCGGAAGGCGCGATCGGGTCGGTGGGCTCCGGGGCCGGCGCCGCCTCCCGGTCCGCGGTGGGGGCCCCGATCGACAAGAAGCGTCAGCCCAGCGGGGACGAGGCGCGGGGGCGGGCGATGAGGGCCGCCATCAGCGTCATCGCCGAGAAGGGCACCGCAGCTGCGAGGATGTCGGACATCGCCGAGCGGGCGGGCATGAGCACCGGGCACATCCTCTACCACTTCGGCAAGAAGGACCGGCTCCTGCTCGAAGTCCTCGTCTGGAGCCAAGCGGACCTCTGGGCCCGGTTCGAGCAGGCCGCCGACCAGGCCGCATCCCCTGCCGAGAAGCTGGACCTGTTCGTCCGCTTCTACCTGCCCCGCCAAACAGGCGACGAACGCTACGCGCTGTGGACGCAGGTCCTGGCCCAGCGCCATGATGCCGCCGGCCGGAGAATCCTCACCGAGCTGCTGGACGGCTGGGACGAACGCCTGGAGGCCATCCTTCGTGAGGGCCGGGACCTGGGACACTTCGCCGACGTGGATCTCCCCGAGTTCACCATCCGGGCCGTGGCCATGCTGAGCGGGATCTCCGAAGACGTGATGTTCGGACGGTCCCGCTGGCAGCACACCTCCGCGCATGCGTTCGCCCTGTCCGCCCTCGAACGCGAGCTGCGTCCCACCGGCCGGATCAGCGTCTCGGATCGGCGAACCTGAGCATGCGGTGTGGGCATTGCTCTGCGTCGGCAATGCCCCCGTTGCGAAGCGGACCCCACCGTTCAAGAGGAACCCAACGGCCTTCGAGGCGGGCGGCCCGGTCCCAGGGGTCGTGGCGTCCGGGTACTGCGCGTCGAGCAGGACCATTCGGGTACGGTTCCGAGACCATCCCTGCCTGCCTGCCGTAGGCGTAGGCGTAGCCGTAGCCGTCGCGCGAGGGTGTTCACCCGGACGCCTTACACCCTGTCCGCGTGCTGTTGCGCGGTCCGCTCCAGGCGCTGAGGCTTGACGCACGGCCTGGATCGCGCCGGTCGAGGCGCCCGGCATGACCCGAGTCACGGGAGAGCCATGACGACTCCGGAGGCGTCGGACGACGGCACGGGATCGCCGCAGGCCGACGGATCGGCTCAGCGCAGCTTCGGGCTCACGGTCGCCATCGCGCTCATCATCGGAACGATCATCGGTGTCGGGGTCTTCAACCTGCCCACCTCGCTGGCCACGTTCGGGCCGATCAGCCTGGTTTCGATGGGACTGACCGCCATCGGTGCGCTGGCGCTCGCACTTCTGTTCGCCGCGCTTTCGCGACGGCTGCCTGCGGACGGCGGTCCGTACGCATACGCGCGTACCGCGTACGGCAACGCGCTCGGGTTCCTCAGCGCATGGTCGTACTGGATCACCGCGTGGGCGGGCAATGCGGCGATCGCGGTCGGCTGGGTGCTGTACGTCGAGGTGTTCCTGAACAAGGATCACAACCGGTTCGTCTCGGTCCTGCTGGTGCTGGTCGGACTGTGGCTGCCCGCGTTGGTCAACCTCGCCGGGGCCCGGCAGATGGGCCTGGTCCAGGTGGTCACCACGGTGCTGAAGTTCGTGGCGCTGGCGTTCATGGCGACCGTCGGGCTGTTCTTCGTGCACGGGGCGAACTACAGCCCGGCGAACATCAGCGGTGAGAGCACGGCGGCGGCCATCGGCGGCGGCATGGCGATCGGCCTGTTCAGCTACCTCGGGGTGGAGACGGTGGCGGTGGCCGCGGGCAAGGTGCGCGACCCGGACCGCAACATCCCGCGCGCCACCGTGATCGGCACGCTGGCCACTGCTGTGGTGTACATGCTCTCCCTGATCGCGGTGTTCGGAATCCTGCCGGCCGAGCAGCTGAAGGACTCCACCGCGCCGTTCTCGGACGCCGCCAACGCGATCTTCGGCGGGAGCTGGGCCGGGAACGTCATGGCCGTCGCCGTGATCATCTCCGGGCTCGGCGCGTTGAACGGCTGGACGATGATCTGCGCGGAGATGCCGCTCGCGGCGGCGCACGACGGACTCCTGCCCGCGCGGTTCAAACAACTGTCCGCCAAGGGCGTGCCGGCGTTCGGAGTGGTCACCTCGACCGTGCTGGCGTCCGCGGCGGTGATCGTGAACTACTCCGGGTCCGGCGGCACCACGGTGTTCACCACACTGGTGCTGATGACGGGCATCACCGCCGCCATCCCCTACGCGCTGTCCGCCGGAGCACAGATCAAGTGGAGGCTGGCAGACCGGCGGCAGCCACAGGGCGCCCGCTTCACCCGCGACATGGTGATCGCGGTGCTCTCGCTGGTGTTCTCGATCCTGTTCATCTGGTACTCGCGCGACACGAGCCGCACCTCGTGGGGCTACTGGGCCCCGTTCCTGCTGGCCGCAGGGGCCCTGCTGTGCGGCCTGCCGGTCTACCGGGCACAACGTCGGCACATGGTGCCGCCCGAGGAGGTCCCGCCATGGCGGTAACGGCACGGACCGAGCCCGGACCGGACACTGCGCCCACGCCGGGCGGGGCACGGGCACGTCGTGTGGCGGTGGCACTCGGCGGGAACGCGCTGCTGCGCCGCGGTGAGGCGATGACGAGCGAGAACCAGCGGGTGAACGTGGCGGTGGCCTGCGCGCAGCTGGCGAAGATCGCTGCGGGCGTGGATCTGATCGTCTCGCACGGCAACGGCCCGCAGATCGGCCTTCTGGCGCTGGAGGGGGCCGCGTACAAGCCGGTACCGCCGTACCCGCTGGACGTGCTGGGTGCGGAGACGCAGGGCATGGTCGGCTACCTGATCGAACTGGAGCTGCGCAACCGGCTCGGGCCGACGCGACCGGTGACGACAGTGCTGACGATCACCGAGGTCGACCCGTCCGACCCGGCGTTCGGCGCGCCGAGCAAGCCCATCGGGCCCCAGTACTCCGACGCCGAGGCGGCAGAGCTGGAGCGCGAACGCGGCTGGCGCTTCGCACGCGACGGCGGACGGCTGCGCCGTGTCGTGCCCTCGCCGGAGCCCCGGCGCGTGCTGGAGGCCGATCAGATCGGGACGCTGCTCGCCACCGGCTGCGTGGTGGTGTGCGCGGGCGGCGGCGGGGTGCCGACGACCCGCGGCGCGGACGGCGTGCTGACCGGTGTCGAGGCCGTCGTGGACAAGGACCGGGCCAGCGCACTGCTCGCCCAGGACCTGGACGTGGACCTGCTGGTGATGGCCACCGACACGCCCGGAGCGTTCCTGGACTTCGGCACCGCGGACCAGCGACTGATCTCCCGTGCCCATCCCGATGAGCTCCTGACGCGGTACAGCGCGGAGTTCGCCGCCGGTTCGATGCTGCCGAAAGTAACTGCGGCCTGCGACTTCGCGCGCGCCACCGGGCGGGAGGCGGCCATCGGCGCGCTGGCCGACATCGAGGCGCTGGTCGCCGGAAGCGCGGGAACACGGATCTCGCTCGGTGCGAGTGGCGTGAGCACGGCCGCGGCCTGGACCGGGCACGGCACCCGTACGAACGAGGAGGGCTGACATGGCACTCGGTGTCCATTCCGAGGTGGGCCGGCTGCGTCGCGTCATGGTGCACCGCCCCGGGCTCGAGCACACCCGGCTGACCCCGTCCAACGCGGCCGATCTGCTGTTCGACGACGTGCTGTGGGTTGCGCAGGCGCAACGCGAGCACGACGCGTTCTGCGGTCAGATGCGCGAGCGTGGCGTGGAGGTGTTCGAGGTCGAGACGCTGCTGGTCGAGGCGCTCGCCTCCGCCGAGACGCGGAACTGGGTCGCCGGGCGTCTGCTGAACGAGCGGCAGGTCGGGATCCTCGGCGCGGAGCGGGCCCGCGCCTGGCTGGAGGAGGCGAAGCCGGCCGAGGTCGCCGATTTCCTGATCGGTGGCATCACCCGCGCCGACGTCAAACAGGACATCGGCCTGGAGTGGCAAGCCGGCGACCCGACCTCGATGCTGCTGCCGCCGCTGCCGAACTTCCTGTTCCAGCGCGACCCGTCGTGCTGGATCTTCGACGGGGTCACGATCAACCCGATGGCCAAGCCGGCCCGCCGCCCGGAGTCCCTGATCGTCGAGGCGGTCTACCGGTTCCACCCGATGTTCACCGCCGAGGAGTTCCCGGTCTGGCTCGGCGGGGCCGACGAGGACTGGGGCCAGTGCCACGTCGAAGGAGGCGACGTGCAGCCCATCGGCAACGGCACCGTGATGATCGGGATGGGCGAGCGCACCACCCCCCAGGCCGTGCAGATCATCGCCCGGCAGTTGTTCCGAGCCGACTCCGCCCGGCAGGTGCTGGCCGTACTTCTGCCGAAGTCGCGCAGCTACATGCACCTCGACACGGTGATCACGATGTGCGACCGGGATCTGGTCACGCTCTACCCCGACGTGGTCGACCATGCCCGCATCTGGTCCGTGCGCCCGGGGGACTCGGCCGAGCACCTGGTCATCGAGCAGTATGCCGGGGCGCTGCCCCAGGCCATGGCCGACGCCCTCGGCATCCCGGCGATGCGGATCGTACCGACGGCAGGCGACCGGTTCGGGACCGAGCGGGAGCAGTGGGACGACGGCAACAACCTGGTGGCCCTCGAACCCGGCGTGGTCATCGCCTACGAGCGCAACACGGGCACCAACACTGCTCTGCGCAAGGCCGGCGTCGAGGTGATCACGATCGAGGGCTTCGAGCTCGGCCGCGGCCGCGGCGGCTCGCACTGCATGACCTGCCCGCTCGAGCGCGACCCCGTTTCCTGACCACGCCGGCAGTGCTCGTCCCGACTCCCGCCGCACGCCACCGGAGGACCCCATGTTCAACCTGCGCGGCCGCAGCTTCCTGAAGGAGGCCGACTTCTCGCCGACCGAGCTGCGCTTCCTGCTCGACCTGTCCAGGGACCTCAAACGGGCCAAGTACACCGGCACCGAGCAGCCGCTGCTGGCCGGCAAACAGGTCGCGCTGATCTTCGCCAAGACCTCCACCCGTACCCGGTCCGCCTTCGAGGTCGCCGTACACGACCAGGGCGGGCAGGTCACCTACCTCGACCCGGGCGGCTCCCAGCTGGGGCACAAGGAGTCGGTCGCGGACACCGCCCGGGTGCTCGGCCGGATGTACGACGCGATCGAATTCCGCGGCGACCGTCAGGACCAGGTCGAGGAACTGGCCCGGCACGCCGGCGTGCCGGTCTACAACGGGCTGACCGCGGAATGGCACCCCACCCAGATGCTCGCCGACTTCCTGACCATGCACGAGGCGAGCCACAGACCGTACGACCGGCTCGCTTACGCGTACGTCGGGGACTGCCGGTTCAACATGGGGCGCTCGCTGCTCGTCATGGGTGCCCTCATGGGCGCCGACGTGCGCCTGGCCGGGCCGTCCAGCCTGCATCCCCCCGCCGACGTCACCGAGTTGGCCGCGGACATCGCGCGCACGACCGGAGCGCGCGTCACGGTGACGGAGGACCCCGCCGAGGCGGTGGCGGGCGTCGACTTCGTGCACACCGACGTGTGGGTTTCCATGGGCGAAAGCAAGGAGGCCTGGGCCGACCGCGTCGAGCTGCTCGCTCCGTACCAGGTCAACCGGACGCTGCTCGAGGCCAGTGGAAACCCCGGCGTGCGGTTCATGCACTGCCTGCCCGCATTCCACAACGCCAAGACCGTGGTCGGCGCCGAGATCATCGCCGCAACGGGGATGGACAGCGGCCTTGAGGTCACCGACGAGGTCTTCGAATCCCCGGCCAGCATCGTCTTCGACCAGGCCGAGAACCGCCTGCACACCATCAAGGCCGTGCTCGTCGCCACCCTCGGCACATGAGGGCCGTGGCAGGGCCGGCCGCCGCCTCCGGCGAGCTCACGGGCGCTCGGTCCACCCGCAGCCCCGAACAGGCCGCACGACACGTCGGCACGGCTGACGGGACCAGAGAGGCGTCTGCGTGATGAGCGATCAGGAACAGCCCGAGCAAGGCCGGCCGACCAAGTACCTCAACGTCCGTCAGGCGGCCTTCATCGGCGTCGGGGCGATGGTCGGCGCGGGAATCTTCGCCCTCCTCGGTGCGGCCGGCGAGGTCGCCGGGGCGGCGGTGTGGCTCAGTTTCCTGATCGCCGGCGTGATCGCCGTGCTGCAGGGTTACTCCTTCGCGAAACTCGGAGCGCGATACCCGTCCGCCGGCGGCCTGCTGGAATACGTGGCCGAGGGCTTCGGCCCGGGTCACGCCACCGGCATCATCGCCTGGCTGACCTACCTGGCCAACGCGGTGGTCACCGCGATGGTCGCCGTCTCCTTCGGGAACTACGCCACCTCGATGTTCGCCGGCGGCAACACCGCCTGGGGAAAGGTGTTCGCCGCCCTGATCATCATCGTGATGACCGCGGTCAACATCGTCGGCTCCCGGCTGGTCGCCCGCGCCCAGACCGTCATCGTCTACGTGGTGCTCGGCATCCTGACCGTCTTCGCCGTAGTCACCCTGGCCAATATGGACGCCTCGCTGCTGGCGTTCTCCGGCTACCCCGCGTGGCGCGAGATCATCTCCAGCGTCGCGCTGACCTTCTTCGCGTTCCTCGGCTTCGGCATCATCACCTTCACGGCCAAGGACCTGGCCAGACCGGAGCGGCAGCTGCCGAGGGCCATGTACCTCGCCCTCGGGATCGCCACCGTCATCTACATCGCCATCGCTCTCGGCGTGTTCGGCACCCTGACCGTCGAGGAGGTGGTCTCCTCCGGCGGCACCGCCCTCGCCGTTGCGGCCGAGCCCACACTCGGCCAGGCCGGCTACTGGCTGATGAGCGTCACCGCTCTGTTCGCCACCGCCGGTGCGACCAATGCCGGGCTGTACCCCGCTGCGGGCCTGTCCGAGCGACTCGTCGACAACGGTCTGTTCCCGCCACTCATGGCCCGCAAAGTGGGCGGGCGCGTGACTGCGGGCCTGCTGTTCGAGGCAGCCGTCTGCCTCGTGCTCGCCATCGCGTTCAAACTCGAGGCGATCGCCTCGATCGGCAGCGCCGTCGCGCTGCTCATCTTCGTACTCATCACCGTCGCCCACTTCCGTGTACGCAAGGAGACCGGTGCCAACCCGGCGATCCTCGGGCTTGCGGTCGCAGCAGCCGGCGGGGTCCTGGTCACCTTCGTCGTCACCACCCTGATCCACGAGCCCGCCTCGATCGTCACCCTGCTGGCCATCTTGGCGATCAGTGCCGGTCTGGACTTCGGCTGGCACGGACGGCGCGGCGGCCGGACCGGCAACTCCGCGAACGCGCACGGCGGCTGACCGCGGTACGACCGAGACGGCCACCGTGAATCACCGGCCCGCCGGGCGGCGTACCAGATGTGCTGGGCGAGTGCCTGCGGCCGGCCGGCGAGCAACCCCTCCGCCGTGCCGATGACCGCCTCGCACCTCCTCCCGGAGCGGACCGGCATCGCCAGCCTGGTGCTGATCGTGAACGACTTCCTCAGCTGCCCCGGCATGGAGATGAACGCGGTCCACGTCAACGAGCCGCGGGATCGGCCAAGGAATTCCCGAAGCCGATGTTCCTGGCCGTGGGCGTGGTCCTGCTGATCTTCATCCTCCCGGCCCTGGCGATCAGCCTGGCGATCCCGGCGAGCCGGCTCAGCCTGACCGCCGGGTTGATCCAGGCCTTCGACAAGTCCCGCAAGCCCGGCTGGCGGCAGCCGACGCCGACGCGGCCCAGGTCGAAGGAGGCGCGGCATGAGCCCCACCCGGATGGCCTCCGAGCACAAATGGACGCGCTGTCTCATCCACGCCCCCAACGAAAGCGTGGATCCCACCGAGACCGGGCGGATGGCACTGGGGGAGGCGCTCTTCCTACGCCACTACGCCGAGCAGCGCGGCAACTACCGACCGTGCAGCCGGGTTGTCGTGGTCGAATACCTCATGGACCGCCGTACGCGCCACCCTGCCCGGCGAATGCCGTCCAGGAGCCGCCTTCCAGAAGGAGCAAGGGCTGCTTCGCCCAACTGCCGGTGCTCGCCGGCCGGTGAGTCCGGGTTCATGGCGAGGTGGGTGCCACCAGTCGGCAGTGGACCTGCACGACGCCTTCGACGGAGCGGGTCAGGCGTTCGGCCGTCCCGATCAGGTGGCCGTCTCTGACCTGTCCGGTCAGAGTGGCGATGCCGTCCGTGACGGTGACCTCGACGGCTTCGGGGGAGAGGGGGAAGAGGCGGTCAACGATGGTCCGGCGGATCTCGGTGGCGAGTTCCTCGTCGGTGCGGAGGTAGACCTTGAGGAGGTCGGCGCGGCTGACGATGCCCTGGAGGGAGCCGTCGGCGTCGACGACCGGGAGGCGCTTGACGTGCCGGTCGGCCATGAGGCGGGCGGCTTGAGGCAGGGTGGCGGCCGGGCGGATCGTCACGGGTGGGGTGGTCATCAGGTTCTCGGCGCGCGTGGAACCGGCCTTGGTGGTGTCGCCGAGGCGGTGCATCTGTTCGATCAGGCCCGGGCGGTGCTCATGGAACTCCTCCTTGGGCAGGAGATCGGCCTCGGAGACCACGCCGACGACGCGGCCATCGCCCTCGATGACGGGGAGGGCGGTCACCTTCCACCGCTTCATCGCGGTGGCGATGTCCTTGAAGCCGGTCGAGGGGGTGACGGCGATGACCGTGGTGGTCATGACGTCGGCGACGGTGTAGGGGGTGGAGGTCATGGCGGGTCGGTCCTCAGCGTGCGCGCGAGCGGGGTTTCGCTGCGGTGCGGGGCGAACAGGTCGAGGAGCCGGGTGCGGGCGGAGTCGAGCCGGTCGGCGATGACGGCGGTGGAGACGGACCGGTCGACGGCCGAGTCCACGTTGCGCGGCTCCCGTACGGCCGCAGCGTCGAACTCCGAGGCGAGCACCTTGCGGGAGGCGGTGGCTCCCTGGCGGGCATGGTGTTCACGGAATGGCTCCACCGCTTCGCATCCACCCTGCTCAGTGGGCCACCGCGTCCGGGAGGGCCGCGCGGTGCACATCGCCGGGGCCGTCCGGTCCCGGTCAGCGGACCAGGACGGCCTCCCCGGACTTGGGTACGACGGCCGTCCAGCCCAGCTCGTCATCGATCCGGTCGCGCAGGGTTTCGGCGGCGCTCTCCTCTCCGTGAACGAGGTAGGTGGTGTGCGGGGCCGGGGCGGCGCGCAGCCAGTCGATGATCTGGCCGGCGTCGGCGTGCGCCGAGAAATGCGGGACGTCGGCGACCTCGGCGCGTACGGGGACGTACTCGCCGAACATCTTCAGCGTGCGGGCGCCGTCGACCAGGTCGCGCGAGCGGGTGCCTGCGGCGGCGAAGCCGACGATGACGACGGCGTTGCGGGGGTCGGGCAGGATCCGGTGGAGGTGGTGCAGCACTCGGCCGCCGGTCGCCATGCCCGCGGAGGAGACGATGACTGCCGGTCCGGTGGAGTTGTTGATGTAGATCGCATCCTGGTCCGGCCGGGCGGGCCGGAAGGGCTCCGGGGGGATCGCTGCCTCGCCCGGGGCGCGGCGATCGGGGC
>NZ_JBHYVA010000004.1:17497-44649 GCF_042750055.1 Streptomyces sp. NPDC059456 | reverse complement strand
AGATCAAGTGGGGCCTGGACTACATGAACTCCCGCTACGGCAGCCCGGTCGGCGCCTGGAACTTCTGGCAGGCCAACCACTGGTACTAAGCCACCGGTGACCGCGGGCGCCCCACGAGCGGCACCGGCAGTGCGAAGGGCCCCCCGGGGCCGCGCCCCCCCCGCCGCCCCGCCCCGCGCCGCCCCGCCCCCCCCCCCGCCCCTTGTGCCGTTGCGGCTGTCGCGAGCCGTCAGTGGCGCGCCTGGAGGAGGTCCTCCAGCTGCTCCTCGCGGGCCTGCGCGGCCACGAAGAGGAGCTCGTCGCCCGGCTCCAGGGTCTCCTCGGCGTGCGGGGTCAGGACCCGGTTGCCGCGGATGATCGTGACGAGCGAGGTGTCCTCGGGCCAGGTGATCTCGCTGATCTGGGTCCCGGCGACCGAGGAGTCGGCGGGCAGGGTCAGCTCGACCAGGTTCGCGTCGCCGTGGCTGAAGCGCAGCAGGCGCACCAGGTCGCCGACGCTGACGGCCTCCTCGACCAGGGCCGACATCAGGCGCGGCGTGGAGACCGCGACGTCGACGCCCCAGGACTCGTTGAAGAGCCACTCGTTCTTCGGGTTGTTGACCCGCGCCACGACCCGGGGGACCCCGTACTCGGTCTTGGCCAGGAGGGAGACGACCAGGTTCACCTTGTCGTCGCCCGTGGCCGCGATGACGACGTTGCAGCGCTGCAGCGCCGCCTCGTCGAGCGAGGTGATCTCGCAGGCGTCGGCCAGCAGCCACTCGGCCTGCGGCACCCGCTCCACCGAGATGGCGGTCGGCGCCTTGTCGACGAGGAGCACCTCGTGCCCGTTCTCCAGCAGCTCACCCGCGATGGAACGGCCCACCGCGCCGGCTCCGGCGATCGCGACCCTCATGCGTGTGCCTCCTCGGGCCCCTCGGCGAAGGACGCCTCGACCTTGTCGATCTCGTCCGTGCGCATCATCACGTGGACGAGGTCGCCCTCCTGCAGCACCGTCTGGGACGTCGGCAGCATGGCCTCGCCCAGTCGGGTGAGGAACGCCACGCGGACGCCGGTCTCGTCCTGCAGCTTGCTGACCTTGTGGCCGATCCACGCCGCGGAGGTGTGCACCTCGGCGAGCTGGACACCTCCGCTCGGGTCGCGCCACAGCGGCTCGGCCCCGGACGGCAGCAGCCGGCGCAGCATCTGGTCGGCGGTCCACCGCACGGTCGCGACCGTGGGGATGCCCAGGCGCTGGTAGACCTCGGCGCGCTTGGGGTCGTAGATGCGGGCGGCGACGTTCTCGACGCCGAACATCTCGCGGGCCACGCGGGCAGCGATGATGTTGGAATTGTCACCACTGCTGACGGCGGCGAAGGCGCCCGCCTCCTCGATCCCGGCCTCGCGCAGCGTGTCCTGGTCGAAGCCGACCCCGGTGACGCGGCGGCCGCCGAAGCCGGCTCCCAGCCGGCGGAATGCGGTGGGGTCCTGGTCGACGACTGCGACCGTATGCCCCTGCTGTTCCAAGGTCTGCGCGAGGGCGGAGCCCACTCTTCCGCAGCCCATAATGACGATGTGCACGGCCGTCCTTCCGGCTGTCAGCGCTCGCTGGTTCCCAGCCTCATTGCATGCTCTGGCTTCACAGGGTCTCAGACCACGGCCCAAGCTACACACGGGCGGTCCACCATGTGACCTTTGCAGCACAGACGGCTCCAATGCCCTTGAATACCGGCGGGGGGTTCGTCAGCCGTATTTCGAACGCTTACGATCCTCTGCGTGTCCAAACTGACCGACGTGCCCAAACGGATCCTGATCGGCCGGGCGCTGCGCAGCGACCGCCTCGGGGAAACCCTTCTCCCCAAGCGGATCGCCCTCCCCGTCTTCGCTTCCGACCCCCTCTCCTCCGTGGCATATGCCCCCGGCGAGGTCCTGCTGGTCCTGTCGATCGCGGGTGTGTCGGCGTACCACTTCAGCCCCTGGATCGCCGTCGCGGTCGTCGTGCTGATGTTCACGGTGGTCGCCTCCTACCGCCAGAACGTCCACGCGTACCCCAGCGGCGGCGGTGACTACGAGGTCGCCAACACCAATCTCGGGCCGAAGGCCGGACTGACCGTGGCGAGCGCCCTGCTCGTCGACTACGTCCTGACCGTCGCCGTGTCGATCTCCTCCGGAGTCGAGAATCTCGGTTCCGCCGTCGATTTCGTCATCGAGCACAAGGTGCTCTCGGCGATGATCATGATTCTGCTGCTCACGCTGATGAATCTGCGCGGAGTGAAGGAATCCGGAAAACTCTTCGCCATCCCGACGTACGTGTTCGTCGGCGCCGTCTTCGTCATGATCGCCTGGGGCGCCTGGCGCGGCCTCGTCGCCGGCGACACCATGCAGGCCCCGACCGCGCACCTGGAGATCAAGGCCGAACACCAGGGACTGGCCGGCTTCGCGCTGGTCTTCCTGCTGCTGCGGGCGTTCTCCTCCGGATGTGCGGCCCTGACCGGCGTCGAGGCCATCAGCAACGGCGTCCCCGCCTTCCGCAAGCCCAAGAGCAAGAACGCCGCCACCACGCTCGCCCTCATGGGAGCCCTGGCGGTCACCATGTTCTGCGGGATCATCGGCCTGGCCATGGCCACCGACGTGAAGATGGCCGAGTCGCCCGCCACCAACCTGCTCGACAACGGCGTCCCCGTCGGCCCCGACTTCGTCCAGCACCCGGTGATCTCCCAGGTGGCCGAGGCCGTCTTCGGCAACGGCAGCCTCCTGTTCATCATCCTGGCGACCGCCACCGCGCTCGTCCTGTTCCTGGCCGCCAACACCGCGTACAACGGCTTCCCTCTGCTCGGCTCGATCCTCGCCCAGGACCGCTACCTGCCGCGCCAGCTGCACACCCGCGGTGACCGGCTCGCCTTCTCGAACGGCATCGTGCTGCTCGCCGGCGCGGCCATGCTGCTCGTGTGGATCTACGACGCCGACTCCACCAAACTGATCCAGCTCTACATCGTCGGCGTGTTCGTGTCGTTCACGCTCAGCCAGATCGGCATGGTCCGGCACTGGAACCGCCACCTGCGGACCGAGCAGGACCAGG
Source organism: Streptomyces sp. NPDC059456 (assembly GCF_042750055.1). Classification (NCBI taxonomy): domain Bacteria; kingdom Bacillati; phylum Actinomycetota; class Actinomycetes; order Kitasatosporales; family Streptomycetaceae; genus Streptomyces; species Streptomyces sp. NPDC059456. The sequence goes on along the minus strand of NZ_JBHYVA010000004.1, from coordinate 41,594 downwards.
CCGCGCGGCGCCGGATGCACCGCTCGCGGGCGATCAACACCTTCGGTGCGATCTTCACCGGCCTGGTGCTCGTCGTCGTCCTGGCCACCAAGTTCACGCACGGCGCCTGGGTCGCCCTGCTCGGCATGGTGATCTTCTACGGGACGATGACCGCGATCCGGAAGCACTACGACCGCGTCTCCGCCGAGATCGCCGCCGCCGAGGGCCCCAGCGACGACAGCGTGCGGCCCTCCCGGGTCCACTCCATCGTCCTGGTCTCCAAGGTGCACAAGCCCACGCTGCGCGCCCTGGCCTTCGCCAAGCTGACCCGCTCGGACACCCTGGAAGCGCTCAGCATCAGCGTCGACTCGGCCGAGACCAAGGCGCTGAAGGAGGAGTGGGAGCGGCGCGGCATCAACGTACCGCTCAAGATCCTCGACTCCCCGTACCGCGAGATCACCCGCCCGGTGGTCGAGTACGTGAAGGGCCTGCGCAGCGAGAACCCGCGCGACGCCGTCAGCGTGTACATCCCGGAGTACGTCGTCGGCCGCTGGTACGAGCACCTGCTGCACAACCAGAGCGCGCTGCGGCTCAAGGGCCGCCTGCTGTTCACCCCCGGCGTGATGGTCACGTCGGTGCCGTACCAGCTGGAGTCCTCGGAGCTCGCGAAGAGGCGGGCCAAGAAGCGGCAGGAGTGGAACGCCCCGGGCGCGGTGCGCCGCGGACCGGTGGACACCCCCCGCCCGAAGGACCGCGCGGGCAAGTAGCACCGCGGTCGGTGTGGCAAACGGCCGGACGAGATCCACGTAAACTGGTGGGTCGGTCGTCCGGCCGTTCCCATTTATGTTTTGGAGTCTCCCCACCATGACCGAGCAGAACGAGAAGCAGTCCTTGGTCGGGGAGGAGTACGAGGTCGAGGTCGGCCCCGTCGCACACGGCGGCCACTGCATCGCCCGGACGTCCGACGGCCGCGTCCTCTTCGTCCGCCACACCCTCCCGGGGGAGAAGGTGATCGCCAAGGTCACCGAGGGCGAGGCGGACTCCCGCTTCCTGCGCGCCGACGCGATCACCGTCCTGGACGCCTCCAAGGACCGCGTCGAGGCCCCCTGCCCGTACGCCGGCCCCGGCAAGTGCGGCGGCTGCGACTGGCAGCACGCCAAGCCGGGCGCCCAGCGCCGGCTCAAGGGCGAGGTCGTCGCCGAGCAGCTGAAGCGGCTCGCCGGACTCACCCCGGAGGAGGCCGGCTGGGACGGCACCGTCATGCCGGCCGAGGGCGACAAGCTCCCGGCGGGCCAGGTCCCGCAGTGGCGCACCCGCGTCCAGTACGCCATCGACGAGACCGGCCGCGCGGGCCTGCGCAAGCACCGCTCGCACGACATCGAGCCGGTCGACCACTGCATGATCGCGGCGCCGGGCGTCAGCGAGCTCGGCATCGAGAAGCAGGACTGGCCCCAGATGGCCACGGTCGAGGCGATCGCCGCCACCGGCTCCCAGGACCGCCAGGTCGTCCTGACCCCGCGCCCGGGCGGCCGCCTCCCCCTGGTCGAGCTCGACAAGCCGGTCTCGGTCCTGCGCGTCGAGGAGAAGGACGGCGGCGTCCACCGCGTCCACGGCCGCCCCTTCGTCCGCGAGCGCGCCGATGGCCGCACCTACCGCGTCGGCATGGGCGGCTTCTGGCAGGTCCACCCGCAGGCCGCCGACACCCTGATCAAGGCCGTCATGCAGGGCCTGATGCCGCGCAAGGGCGAGATGGCCCTCGACCTCTACTGCGGCGTCGGGATCTTCGCGGGCGCCCTCGCGGAACGCCTCGGCGAGACCGGCGCGGTGCTCGGCATCGAGTCCACGAAGCGCGCGGTCGAGGACGCCCGGCACAACCTGGCGGACTTCCCCCGCGTCCGCATCGAGCAGGGCAAGGTCGAGACGGTCCTCCCGAAGACCGGGATCACCGAGTGCGACCTGGTCGTCCTGGACCCGCCGCGCGCGGGCGCGGGCAAGCAGACGGTCCGCCACGTCGCGGGCCTCTCGGCCCGCCGCATCGCCTACGTGGCCTGCGACCCGGCGGCCCTGGCCCGCGACCTGGCCTACTTCCGCGAGGCGGGCTACAAGCCCCGCACCCTCCGCGTCTTCGACCTCTTCCCGATGACCCACCACGTGGAGTGCGTGGCAATCCTGGAGCCGATCGCAAAGGGCGCCTGACCTGCAGGTTTCCCGGTGTGCGTTATGTGCATTGTGGGCGTTACGGGCGATATTTTGACGCTGAAATGACGCTCGTGACGCTGAAATGACGCTCGTTCTGGCGGGGCGTCAGGCAGGTTATGAGGCAGTCCGCCGGCCTCAACTACCTCGCCGGAGGGCATCGGCAGGCGGTTGGGTGTCGTCGCTAATCTCGTCTGCGGGGCTGCGCCGTGCGGTCGACAGCCAGCCCCGTGAGGGCGCTGGAAATCTGGCGTTTGGCTCGTGAAGAGCCCTGGGAGGCTCGCCTGGTCGAGCGCCTTCCCTCCTGCGTCGCGAAGGGTGGAGTGGGTGCCTACCAGGCGCCTGCTCTGCCCAGTGGGCGAGCGCGGGGATCGAAACGGCTCGTAGCCGCGATCCCTGCCCCATCGTTCCAAGCAGGCGCCACAGGTGCGGCCGGGGAGGCATCCGGCTGTTGGGCGGATGCCATTCTTATAGGACCCTCGCAACCCCGACGGCTCCGCCGGAAACAATTCGGGCTGCCTCACCGTTGAGGCCTGCAGAGCACGAGCTATGGGGGTGTCGGGGCTGAGGCTGTTCGACGTGGCCGGGGGGATCGCGGTGGAGATTGCCGCACGCCCGGCAGAGGTGGAGCGCCACCTGCAGGACGTGGTCGAGGCGAACATGGAGGCCATGCTGGGGGTCCGGTTCCTGGCCAGTGAGTACAGCACCGGACCGGTTCATCGCGGCAGGATCGACTCGCTTGGTCTGGACGAAAACGGCTCGCCGGTCGTGGTCGAGTACAAGCGAGGCCGCGACGCCGGCGTTATTACCCAGGGGCTGTTCTACTTGGCGTGGCTGACCGATCACCGGGCTGAGTTCCAGCAGCTGGTTCGCGAGCGGCTCGGGGCGGACGTCGCTTCCCATGTGCTGTGGAGCAGCCCCAGGTTGATCTGCGTCGCGGAGGACTACTCTCGGTACGACCTCCACGCCGTGCGTGAGATCCGACGCACCATCGACCTCGTCCGCTACAGCTACTTCGGCGCAGGGCTTCTCGCCTTCGAACCGGTGGCCAAAGTGACGGCTGGGGCTCAGGAGCGCAGCGGGCTGCGGCGTCAGGAGCCGATCGCGTCAGCTGGCACGCGTGAGGACCCCACAGTCGGGCTGCGGAGCGCGCTCGATGAACTGCTGCAGGGGCTGGGAGACGATGTGAGCAGCGTCGACCGCAAGCAGTACCGCGCGTACCGGCGGCTGCGGAACTTCGCGTGCGTCAGTCACGCCCACCAGCAGGAAGTCGTGGTCACGCTCCGCCTTGACCCCAAAGATGTCGACCTCGACGGGGGATTCACCCGAGACGTCAGCCAGATCGGCCACCATGGCACTGGTGATGTCGAGGTCCGTCTTCGGACGGAAGGCGATCTGCGTCGCGCTGAGCCGTTGCTCCGGATGAGCTACGAGGCTGCCTGAGATCGCGGACGAGCATGTCCCGTCGCAACGGCCCGGGGATGTGCGGGTGCTTGAGGCGGTAGGCGGCCTCCTTGCGTCGGGATGGTCAGGAAGGGTGGCGGTGTCATTCCAAGATGCGGAGAATCCGGGATTTCCAGATCCCTGCACGGAGTGATAGTCGCGGAGGGATGCCACCCCAGGTCCAGCGTTCTCTGTCCCCGATGAAGCGGGCTTCTTGGCCCAGCCCTCTACGTTGGGTGCGCTCCCGGTGAGACGCTCTGAAACCAACTGACCCACGTCCATAGGACCCAAGGATCGACAACGACAAGCCGTCCAGGCGGCGCCGGGGTGCCGGACGGCCGGGGTGGCGACGTGGAGTTCGGAGCGCAGCGCGGGGACGAGCTGGAAGCGGAACGCCAAGCCACTCCACCCAGCAAGGAGGCCCACTGTCAGTGCCGCCTGCTATCTGCTGTCCTGTCAGATACATCGCGAGTACACCGGGTCGCCAGGAGATGCGATTCATGCCTTTCACCGCTCTGCACCCCGATCTGGGCCGCCTCGACGCCACCCTCCCCGACCTCGGGCACAAGCTGGACTGGGCGCAGGTTCACAAGGCCCGCCCACGGATCCCGCTCACCTGCCCCGAGTGTGACTGGACCCTTCACCCCAAAGTTTCCCAGTACGGCGTGCGGTTCTTCTGCCACGACCCGGGACGGCCGGCGTCGTGCGAGCTGTCGAACGAGTCGTGGGAACACCACATGCTCAAGCTGGAGATGGCGGGCGCGATCCGGGAAGCCGGATGGTTCGCCACGCTGGAAGTGCCGGCCGAGGACGGCTCCTGGCGCGCGGACGTCATGGCGTCCTCGACGGACGGCACGCAGCGGATGGCCTGGGAGGCCCAGCTGTCACCGATCACCCTGGACGACATCCGGACCCGCACCGACCGCTACCTGCACGAAGACATCCGGGTGTGCTGGGTGTCCCCGCACAAACGGCCACCCCGGTGGATCAGCGCGGTGCCAGCGGTCCGGGTACGCGTTCCGGAGGAGCAGGGGCAACAGATCTGGATGGTGGACGACGGCATCGCCGGGTTCGATTACGCTGCCGGCCGCTGGATGTTCCGCGAGGAGGAACTGGTCCAATTCGTCCGGTGGGCACTCCACGGACAGGTCGTTCCCGTCGAATGCCTGCCGCGGTACCGGAGGGTGTATCGCGTCGTCAACGGCGAGCAGCGGAAGTTCCGGCGCGGCCAGTGGTGGACGTCTGCGCAGTCGGCTGCGGCCCAGCAGAAGCATGACGCGATGCGCCAGCGCCAGGAGCTGACGAAGAAGGAGCGCGAGGCCCGCCAGAAACAGGTGGAGGAAGAGGCCGAGCGGGAGCGCCAGCTGCTGGAGGAAAAGGAGCGGGCCAGGAGGGCCGAGGAGGCTGAGCGTCGGCGCCTTCAGCAGGCGGAGGAGTCCCGCCTTTACTGGGAGAAGGTGAGCCAGCTACGGAGGGCAGAAGATGCCCGCCGGGCTCGGGAGAAGGCAGAGGAAGACGCGCGTCTCGCGTTGGAGCAGGCCGAGCTGGAGGAGTGGCAGCGATTGGCGCGGGAGACGGCGAGAACGTGGTGGGGCTGGCTGTCGCAGCAGCAGAGGGCCGAGCTGTTCACCGCCGTTGCCGAATACGCGTGGCGTGAGTCGAACCTGCGGCTGGACATACCTGAGAAGCCGCTGATGTCATTGCAGCACGCCTACGGGGTGCCGGTGTACACCCAGGGGAAGCGTCGCTTTCTCTACGGAGTCATACGCCCCTGCCCGAGCCTGGTCGCCGCCTCGCCCCCGGGCGCACTTCTGCATGTCTTCGCTCGCAGTGCCCAAGAGGCCCGTGAACTGACCGAAGTACTGCCCGAGGGCCGAGTCACAGACCTCGACCTGCCCGAGCATGAGCAGCTGGCCATGTGCTGATGTCCGGCCGGATCTCTGTGGCCCGGAAGGCGAGCCAGCGGCAACCGCGTTGGCCAGGTCCTCGGCAGCAGCCAGCCGCCGGGCGGCGTCCATACCGTGGCGCTCGGCGGCTTCCGCTTCGGATTCGCAGTCTGTCGTGTCTCCTGGCGGAGGTCGGTCTCGCCGTGGAGATGGACGCTCTTGCCGCCCTGGTAGGTGCCGATGGCGACGGTGGTCCAGCCGCCATGGGCATGCAGGCGGATGGTGAGTCGGTTGTGGACGTGCTCTATTGCTGACCACTGACCGCTTGTCTGAGGCGAAGGCTGGTCAGTTCGGGAAGTCCTCAAGGATGGATCGCAGAACGCCCGGGTCTGCCGCTGTGTTGGAGGGGACCTCAAAGATGTTCGGGAACCTGTGAATCACCATTCGTCCCTGCGTGAGGATGATGACTGGGCGGGGAAGCTCTAGCCCCTCGAGGATGTGGATACTCGCTGCGTCCTCCTCGGCGACCATGAAGAACGTGTCGGTGCCTAGAGCCTCGACCAGTCGGTTGCGGAATGCAGGGTCATTCAGCCGTGGGCCTTGCGCAGGGATGCCCTCTGGCCGTGCTCCGCCCGCCGAGTAGTAGATGGCGTTCCTCAAAAGGATCACCATCTGCGATAGCTCGGGCCTTCTGGCCTCGGTAACCACGACGAAGAATCCCGTGTCACCGACTGGCCCCCGGATCTCCATCATCCGGGCGAGAACTGCAGCTCTCCGCCAAGCAACACCGTTGAGGTGGAGGAGGTGAGGGATCGAAGGCTGTGCAGGCTGTTGGTGTTGGGGGCCGGGAGTGGCCAGCGCGGCAGCTCGTAGGCGGCGACGCAGCTGGAGCCGAATCATCGGCAAGTGGAACAGGTAGCCCATGGCGGTAATGAGCGGACCGAGTTTCCCGGGGACCTCTCCCAGCTCGGCTGCCCATTCCTCGGCGTAACGCTCGATGGCTTCCTGGTTCCCGAGTCGCCGGGCTGTCCAGCCAGTAAGGCGTTTGGCTAACCAGGGCCCCCATTCGCTGAACTCGTTCAGGAGGAGCGGCAGGAGGACCGCCGAGAGCAGGAAGATGACGTTGGTGCTCATCAGCACCCCTCGAGACCGGGCCGAAGGAAGCCGGCACGGTTCGGGGCGAGTTTGCGGCGGGAGGCAATCAACTTCCGGGCATCGACGACATGGTTCGCCTGGAGTTGGTAGAGCCGGCGGCGCGGGCCGCGGCTGTCAGGGGTTGAGGTTTCCCACTGGCTGGTGACCCACCCGCAGTCCTCAAGACGCATGAGGATGGGGACGACGCTGCCCGAGGCGCGACTGATCTCCTTGGCGATCCTCAGGCCATAGAGATCAGGCTCCCCTGTCAGCAGCACCTCGATCACGTCGAGGGTCGCGTCAGTGACGCGGAAAGGAGTGCTCACACCTCTAACTCTAGCTAACTAGAGATAGAGGTGAGTGGTTTTCTTGCCGTCCCATTACGTTGGATCGGATCCGCCTTGGGGCCAGGTGCGTGGCCTTCGCGGCGTCTTCGACGGCTTCGCGGAGCCGGTCTTTGGTCAAGGTGGGGCGCTGGACCTGGGCTGCGTCAAGGGTGCGCGGGAGGGGGAGTTCGCCGCCCATCGAATCGGCAGATGCCAGGCCGGCTCCGCCGGCTACGGCAGATCCCTCGACGTGTACTGGACCGACCAGGTCAAGCTCGACACCCGCGGACCGTACAGCACGGTCAGTCACCGAACGCACGCAAACCAGGCCAGAGGCGATGCCGTCGCGGAATCCGTGGTCGAGAAAGAGAACGCGGTCTGAAGCCGCTGCGGACCCGCTGAGGCTAGCGGTGACCGCGGCGGAGTGGTCGGGATGGAGGGCGAGGCGGATGTGTGCGTCGGGTCTGCGCATCGGGTGCTCTCGGGTTGTGGGGTCCGGCCAGGGACGGTTTGCCGGACCCGGAGGTGGTCAGCGGGAGGCGCGCGCGGTGGCGGGGACTGTGCCGGGTGTTCGGGGACCGGTGCGGGCGGTCGCCGGGGCGCGTGACCTTGGTGGAGTGGCTGGTGTGGGACTGGTGGCGCGGTGCCAGCGGACCCGGACGGCTGTGAGCTCGGCCAGAGCGCGGCGGCTGCCGGTGATCAGCTGGTGGGGTGTGTTCGTCCGGTCCTCGGCGTAGGCCTGGATGCGCAGGCCGGCGGTGTGCGCGCTGTGGAGCAGCGAGCGGCGTAGAACCTGTTCACCCCAGTGGTGCGCTGATCCGGCCGGAGTGGCGAGCATCTCCAGCACGTCGCGGGCGGTGATCGCTTCGGTGAAGATCCCTTGGCGCTGGGCTTCCCAAAGCACGGTCACCTGGTCGACCGGGGCGCCGCGGTGCGCCAGTGAGGTCAGGCACCGGAAGAGCCGTCTGTGCACCGGAACGGCGAAGTCCTCCGCCTGGAGCCACCGCATCGTCGGCAGTGAGCCGGGGCGCGCGGTGACGGTCGACAGCAGGACTTGTTCCTCGCTGGTCGTCTCCTCGTCGGTGTCCCGGCCCGGTGACCCTGCGGAAGGGGTACGGGGCAAGGAGCCCGGGTGGGGGGAGAATCGGCTGCTCAGGTTGTCGATCAGGGCGGTGAGGGTGTCGGCGCGGGCCAAGGCGACGGCGGCCGGATCCGGCAGCGTGGGATCGCAGGCTGCCTGAATGAGGAGTTCGGCGTGGACGCGGACGGAGCGGCGGGCGTGGTCGGCCCGGATCATTCCCGCGTACTCGGCCGCGTGCTCGGGCATGCTGGTGCAGGCGATCAAGGTGTGGAGGTAGCTCGGGGTCAGAGCCGGTGTTGTGGGACCGGCGTGGCTGAGAATGGATGCCAGCCATACCGGCTCCCTGGCGTGGATGGCCGGGGCGGGTGGGGTGAGGGCGACTATGGCAGCGAACACTGCACCGTGCAGGGGGCGCGAGAAGTGTTCGGGCCCGAGAGGGCCGATGGCTTCGCGCCGGTGTGGCTCGAGGAGCAGGGCACTGAGGAGGGCCTGCTCGGCGTAGTGGATCGGCGGGTCCGGCGGGGTGGCGTTCGGGTCGAAGTCCGGCTCTCGGCCCGGGGGCTTGAGCATCATGCTGCCAGGGTGACGTCGTTGCGGGTGAAGACCCTGCCCAGGTGTGGGGCGAGCAGGTGTGCGGCCAAGAGGGGCGGGACGGCGTTGCCGATCTGGGAAAACTGAGCGCCCTTGGTGCCGGCCCAGGGGTAGTCGGCGGGGAAGGTCTGCAAGGCGCTGGCTTCGGCGGCAGTGATTCGGATCGGGTCCGGGGCCGGCCCCTTCGGGCCGCTGCTGTCGGCCGCAGGAGCGGCGACCCACACGCACTCGTTGGTTCTGTGCCCGAAGAACAGGGTCCCTGCCGGCTCGTCCAATCCCCTGGTGGTGGCGTTCGATTGGCTGTTGCTGCGCGGTGACCAGGCCCAGCCCGTATCCCCGACCGCGCTGGCCGCAGCGCTGGTCCGACGTCTTGGCCGCAGGGCAGCACGTTGAGGTGAACGCGCCTTCCAGCTACCGCGGTCGCGGGCGTCGGTGAGCGTCTTGCGGGCCCCGGATGGGAAGGGCTCGGGGCCGCCCCCCGGACCACCGCCGGCGCAGACGGTTGGGACGGGCCGGTCGGTGGCACCCCAGCCGAGGGCCTCGGCCATGGACACCCACCGTTCGCGGCCCGGTCCGAACAGGCTCTCGGGCTCCTCGGCCTGGGCGTGGGTCGGGTGCGGCGGTTCGGCGGTTCGTGTGCGGGAGGCGAGAAGGATCGCACGCCGCCGGGTCTGAGGTACTCCGTAGTCGGCGCAGTTGAGGACCCCCGTCCAGGCGGAGAAACCCCAGCCCCTGAGGATCACGGCGTACTGCCGCCACAGCGGCAGGACGTCCGGGACCTCTTCCATGACGATCCACTCCGGCTCACCGACAGCGTGGAGCGCATGGAGGTATCGCATCGGCTCGGCCGCGAGCAACGACCGGACGTCCTTGCACGCGGTGAGCAGCTTCGACCTTGTGTCGCGGCCGACGGCAAGGTCCGCGACTGCCTGGTGCACGAGCGGCTGGTCCACCAGTCCGAGCCGCTTGCATGCCCTTGACCACGCCTGGCACGGCGGACTCGCAATAAGTCCGGCGGTGCGGCCGACCAGCGGCCAGGTCGGGTACATCGCAACGTCGGTGCGAATGGTCAGCTGTCCGGCTGCGGCCCGGGTGCGGCAGGCCCACGCGTCCCACTCGAGGCCGACGTCCCGGACACCGAGGACCATCAAGGCGTGACTCCAGCCTCCAGGGCCGGCGAAGAGATCCAGCACGAACCTGCTCGTCACGAGGCCAGCCCGAAGTCGTCATGTTGCGGCGCGTGCTTTGCGATTGCGCGTGTGGTGATGGCCCTTGACGAGCGGGCGGAGGCGACGGACAGCTCGTCGGCGCCGGGTTCCAGGTACCAGGGCCGCAGGTCGAGCATCGCGGCGCGCATGCCGGTGGCGAAGCAGAGCGCGGTGCCCTTGGGGAGGGCGCGGATCGCGTCAGCGGGCAGGATCCGTTCCTGCCGCATGCTGATGCTGGTCGACTTGCCCGAGTCGGAGACTGAGGTGGACTTCGTCTCGACGTCGTGGTCGCCGATCAGCCGGGACAGCTTGTCGGCGAAGTCGGGGTCGTCGATGCCGGAACCGATCACCTTCACCGTGCTCGCGCTCCACATGGCGTCCATGCCCGCATCTCCCCAGACCTTCTGGCCCTGTCTGTAGGACTGCAGGATGGTGATCGGGATGATCCCGCGGCTGCCCAGGTGGGAGTACAGGTCGGGGAGGTCGCTGATCTTGCACACGTTGGCAGCCTCGTCGAGGATCGCCAGCATCGGCGGGTCTAGACGACCGCCAGCCCGCTCTGCGTGCGCGGTTGCGGCCCGCATGACCGAGTCCGCGCACGCCGCGATCAGTGCGCTCGCGCCGCCGCCGCCGTCCTTCGAGAGCAGGAATAGGGTGTCGGTGCCGGTGACGAAGTCTGCCGGCTGGAATTCGGCGATGCCCTTCTGCGGGGTGACCCAGGCCGCGATCTCGCTGTTCAGGAGGGCGGATGCATACTGTCTCGCGGTCTCGTAGATCCCGTCTCTCGTCTCCGGCGGGCCCTCCACGGTGCCCTTGAGCTGGGAGGCGACCGAGGTGAAGCGGTGGTCGCGCAGGATGTCTAGCGGGGTGCGGTCTGCAGGGAAGGCGAGCCACTGCATGACGTCGGTGATCGGCCGCTCGTCGAGTGCGGCGGCGAGGAAGAGCTGCGACAGGATGTTGCTGCCGGCCTTGGACCAGAAGTCGCCCTGCTGGCTCGCGTCCACGGAGGCGGCGAGGAAGTGTCCGGCCAACCGGCCCGCGCCCTCAAGGGTCTTGGCGCCCGCGAGCGGGTTCCACCACATGGCCCGCTCGGTGTGGGCGATCTGCTGGGGGTCCATGGACCAGACCCGGCCGACGTGGCCACGGGCGTCGTACGTGGTGGTGAACGCGTCGCCGGCTGCTTTGTTCGAGGTGAGCAGGACGGGGCCGGGGGCGGCCAGGATCGCGGGGATCGCCAGGCATGTGGTCTTGCCGGAGCGCGGCGCCATGATCGCCACGGCGACGTCCTCGTAGCCCATGCGGACTTCATGCCTGCTGCCCTGGAGGTTGCCGAGCAGGATGCCGGTGTCCTTCGCGGCGATGTCCTTCGCGTCCTTCAGGCTCGGGCGCAGCGCGCGGGCCTTGGCGGTGATCGCCTTGGCGAGAAGTGGCTCGATGTCGGATCGTTTCGCCATCCCGGCGACGCGCTTCCGCTTCCCTCCGCCCGTGTTGTGGCGCCTCCACCAGATGAAGCCGGTCAGGACGAGCGAGAGGAGTAGCAGCGAGGGCAGGATCCGGGTGGCGATCAGGAGTGCCGTCTTCCCGCTGTCCGGCCACAGGCTGTCGGGATGGAGGAGGGCGTTGGCCGGCTGATAGGGAACCCAGGCTCCGGTGCTGGTGACCCGGGCGAGCGTGTTCCCGCCGAGCCAGGCCAGCGTGGACAGGGGGACGATGACGGCCATGGCGCCGAGGAGCGCCTTGAAGGCTATGTCGTAGCCGTCGCTGTTTGAGGGGTTGGAGGAGTTGGACAAGAGGGCGGTTCCAAGGGGTAGGGCAAGGTCAGCGGGCGGGACGAGCGGGTGTACGGCCGGGAGGAGCCGGGGCGGGGGCATGGACCGAGGGGGGTGCAGGGCGGGGGCGACATCGCCGGGCCTGGGCCAAGCGCACCTTGTGCGCGGCGAGCACCTCGGCGCCGATCGCGAACTCGGGGCCGACCGCGAGGTGGGGGCCCTCGTCGATCTTGAACCGGCCACGCAGAACGGCTGTGGGCGTGGAGAAGGCGTCGGCGACGGAGGCCAAGAGGTGCGCGGGGGTGTCCTCGTCGAAGTAGGCCCGCCACTGGGTCCCCTCGGGGCCGTACTCGCCGTGATGGCGTGCGGCCTCGAACTCCCACCCGCGGACCCCGAGCAAGGTGGAGACACGCAGCACTGCCTGGACGATGCCGTCCGGTGAAGCCAGGGTCTGGGAGTCGGTGTCGTCGCTGGTGTGCGCCCAGCCGCGGGCGGTCAGGATCTCCACGACCGTGGGCGCGGCTTCGTCCGGCGCGGGACGGGTCAGGGCGTCGGTCAGGCCGGCCACGATTTCCACGGGGGTGGTGACGCTGAACGTCGCGGACCAGTAGCCGGGGACGAACTCGGTGCTGATCTTCCAGCCGTAGTGCTGCCCGGCCGGGTTGAGGTCGAGGCGGCGGCCGTGATCGGGGCTGGTCATCGTGATCGCCGGGTGGAGCGGGTCGGAGGTGTTCGTCCACCCGGCGGCGCGCAGAGCATGGGTGATGTGCCGGGGATCGCCGGGCCCGGCCAGGTAGCGGGGGCTGACCGCCGAGCCGAGCTTGTCGTGGTCGGCGGCGAAGACGGAGAGCTGTCGTTCACTGATGGTCACGAGGGCGCTCGGGCGTCCCTTCCGGGGTCATCGGCGCTGGTGCGAACTGCCAGCGCCCGCGTACGGGCTTGTGGCCGCCGTCGTCTTGCCGGATCGCGAGGCCCAGGAATTGCGGGCCCAGGTGGTGGCGCGGGCGGCGGTGATCCGTGCCTGCTGCCAAGCTCCGAGCTGGGAGGGCCGTACGGAGACGGAGGTGGTGCGGACCCACTTCGTCGCCGGGATGTGCCCGCGCGGACGCATGACCGGGGTGGGGTCGGCCAGCGCGGCCGAGAAGCCTTCGATGAGGTGCATAGGGGTGGTGGGGGTGAACACGGCGTCCCAGGTCCGGCCGTGTTCGGTGCGGGCGCCAGCCCACCAATGAGCCTGGCCGGGTTCGTTCTGGTGGTACTGCAGCCAGGCGTTCCGGTCCGGGGAGACGGCGGTGAAGTGCTGGCCGCGCTCGGTCTCCCAACCGTGTTCCTCGAGCGGCGCCCACGGGTTGGGGGCATGGGCGGAGCGCGGTTTGGTCAGGCTGTCGGTGAACCCGGCGACTACCTCCGCCGGCACCGCGGTGGTGAGGGTGGCGTGCCAGGCGGCCTGGTCACCGATGGCCTGGCCGGAGACGGTCCAGCCGCCCGGCATGCTGTTCGGGTCGTAGCCGATCCGTACGCTGCGGTCAGGGCTGTCGAAGACGATCGGTCTGCCGGTACGGGAGAGGTCCTTCCATCCGGAGGCGCGGAGATACTCGGCCACGTAGCGGAGGTCGCCACCGCCGGCCAGGTGACGGGGCTCGACGAGGTAGTACTGCTCGGGCTGGTCCGCGGTCGGTCCCCAGCCCGTCCATTGCCTCTTCACCGGTGCCTCCGCGCGACGAGCGGCGAGGCGACCGGCGGGATGCCGGTAACGACCGGCGGACGGGCGAGGCGACGAAGGTCTTCGGTGTGCTCGGCGAGATCGCTGCTGACAGCGTCGAGTTCGTTCGAGGTGCGGCCGAGTGCCAGCCACACTTCCGCGGGCAGTGCGCCGACGGTGGCGCGGTCCTGGGCGAACCGCGAGCCAGCGGCCATCAGGCCGGTGACCCTGTCGAGGATGCCCTCGGGCGCCAGGACGTGTGCGAGTACTTGGGCGGCGTCGGCCGGTTCGGCGGACGCCAGGTGGGCGGTCAGCCGACTGATCTCCTGGGTGATTTGGCGTACGAGCGCCAGCGGGTCGTAGGAGGTCACGTTCCTCCGGTGCGGTTGGGGCCGGTGCCGCGCCGGCGGGACCCGTCCGGGACGCCGAAGGATCCGGTGGCGGGAAGGTTGTGGCGCCCGGCGGAGGGGGCAGTCACGGCACGCAGGTACCGGCGAAGCAGGAAGACGGCAAGGCGCGGTCGGCGGGCAGGGGAGATCGGCGGCGGGTTGGGCGGGGGAGTGAGGATTGTGGTGCTCCGATTGGTGGCGGGGTCTGGCCCGGTGCGAAATGCCGGGGGCCGCCAGGTGGAGAGGCAGGTCAGCGGGAACGTGGGGCTTTGGGACTGGCCGGTCCGGCGGGAGGGAGGACCGGAGATCCGGCCACCTGAGCCTGGCGTGCGCGATGTTCGGACATCGCCTGCGCCCAGGCGGTCACGTCGTAGACGTCCGGATCGATGTTGACGTCGTAGTCGGCGACGAGTACCGGAAGCATCGAGCGGGTGACCAGCTGCTTCTGCGCCTTTTGGCTCAGGCCCTCGGGTGTTTCGTGCCAGACGTAGACGGGGCCTGCGGTCTCCTCGGTCTTGCGTTCGAGGCCGGCGCTGTCGAGGAGAGACAGCAGTTCTTCGGGGGCTCCGGTGCGACTGACGACGTGGATGGTGTCGGGGTTGAAGGCCCGACGGTAGATCTCGACATCGGTCCCGGATTCATCGGCGACGTTGCCCACGGGGTGCTCCTGGGGGGTGGTGGTTCAGCGGCTGGAGGACGCGGCGGCAGGGGCAGATGGGCGGGCCAGCCGCGATGTCGGCATCGGTGCCGTCGGCGCGGGGCGCACCGTGACACCGACGCCGATCCGGGCCAGCCGCTGCGAGACGGCCTCGATGCGGGCGAGCTGCCCCCGGTCGCCGTAGGACGCGGGCAGCAGAAACATCCGGTCATAGGGGTGGTACTGGAAGCCGTGGCTATAGAGGAGCCCGGTGGCACCCGGGATACCGGTGACGGCGCCGACGGCACCGTCCGGATACCAGGCCATGCTGACGTTCCCGGAGATCACCGGAGGTGTGGGCCGACGGGGCACAGGGTGGGCCGTGTTGTGTCGGACCTGACGCAGCGCCGCCTCGTACCTGGGCAGCAGTCGGCGGGTGACCTGGCCTGCGGCACGGGCGGGGTCAGCGGGGATGGTGATGCCGTTGGGGTCGGTCACCAGGTGGAAGGCGTCGTGGTGGGCGTCCGGCTGCATGGCGCCGATCATGAACTGGCGCGGGCGCAGGGGCCGATCGAAGACTAGGAAGCGGGCTCCGTCTGCGCGGGCGAGGACTGCCGCGTGGCCCAGGACGAAGTTCGACGCGGCGTATCCGACGGCTCCGACGTCCCATAGCGCTTCTGTCGTGGGGATTTGGTCGGAGTATTCGCCGTGGCGGGCGTAGGTGGTGATCCATGCGTCGCCGGGAAGTCGGGCGGCGAGTGCGTGGGCGAAGACGGCGAGGTTGGTGCGGGGCGGTTGGGAAGGCATAGGCGTCTCGGGAGGGAGTTCCGGTTCAGTGGTCGGGTTTCAGCGCCCGCGTCCTGGTCAGGGGCATGGCGCTGGCTACTTGTGGCCCGAGGTGTCCGCGACGTGTACGAGCTGGTCGAGGGCGGTCAGGGTGTACCAGCCGCAGTCGACGGCGGTGCAGTCCGTGTTGGGTTTGCGCACCATGAGCTTTTCCAGGGCACGCAGGTAGGTGAGGCAGTCGGCGCAGCGGCGGTTGAGATGGACGAGATAGCGGGGGTTCGCGGTGATGAAGGTGTGCTGACCGCCGTTGGGGTCACGCAGTCTCCAGCCGTCCTCGCCGGTGGGGGTGTGCCATGACGGGGTAACAACGGTCATGGAATCTCCCCAGAGCTCATCACCCGCGGTCCCCTTGAGGACCACGACGCGGTCGTCCGGGGCGAAGTGCCGGTGGGTGATGTGCCGGTCAGGGGTGAGGGTGTCGGCCGGAACAGTGGGGCGGGGAGCGGCTTCGGGCACGGAGGATTCCTTCCACGTGAACGCGGCAGAGACGGCGGTGGGGATGACTTCAATGGTCCGGAGAATCCGTGATTTACGAATTCACGGATGCCGTGATAGCTGTCGCGAGGCTCGTCACTGGTACGGATTCTCGGTACCGCGGTCGTCGTCACCTGCGGCGTCAAGGAGTTCGGGCACGTCCACGCCGTCGGCGTCACGCTGGTCGATCCACCAGCCAGCCCGCGTGACGGCGCGGATCTTCTCCTCCAGGGCGGCCCAGTCGGCGTCGTCCCAGGTCCCTTCGACGACGAGAGCGGTGTAAGCGGTGGTGACCAGCTGGTGCCTGCTGCGCTCGCCCCACTCCAGGGCGCGCTCGGGCCCGTCGAGCGGCGGCATGTCGAACTGCTCGGCCCACTCCGTCGCGGCGGCCTGCTCTGCAGCCCGTCGGGCGGCGAGCCACGCTTCGCGGCCGAGCGTGTCGCCGGTACGGCTCGCCTTCCAGCAGTTGGTGCAGGTGCGGCCGGAGAGCCAGCGGGCGAATCCCGCACGCCGGTCGGCGGGGCGATCGGAGAGATTGTGCTCGACCTCGTGTCCACAGGGGCTGTGGGTGACGGTCCAGGTGGTGCGTACGGCCATGAAGAGGTGCTTCTCCTTGCGAGGATGAGGTCAGTTGTGGGCGGCACGGGCCCGAGGGCGCCGGTGCCTGCCCCGGCGGCAGGGCGCACCGGCGGGGATGAGACGACGGCGGGCAGCCGTGAGGACGGCCAGCGACACTGCGGCGCCGACGGCAGGTAGCGCGGCTGCGGCGAGCGGGTGCGCTGCGAGAGCTCCGGCGAGCGCAGTGCCCGTGGCCTGGCCGACGCCGACGGAGAGGATCAGCCACGCGTACGCCTCGGTGGCGCGGGTCGGCGGGGCGAGGGAGTCCACGGTCAGGAAGGCACAACTGATGACCACCGTGAGGAACAGCCCCGGTACCGCGACGGCTGCGATTGCGGCGCGCGGGCCGGGCAGGGTGAGCAGCGGCAGCCATGCGGTGAGGAAGCACGCAGCGCCGACGAGGAGCTGCGCCGCACTCGAGCCGGGCCAGACACGGCGCCCATAGAGCAGGCCCCCGAGGAAGCTGCCGGTGGAGAACGCGGCGGGGATCGCGCCGGACAGCAGCTCTATGCGGTGACTGGTTGCCATCGCGACGGACCACACGTTCATGGCGCCGATGGCGCAGCCGGTACAGGCAAGGGCCAGATACAGCATCAGCAGCCCTGGGGACAGCAGGCGTCCGTGCGGCTCGCCGTCGGGGGCGGTCGCGGGGCGCCAGAGCCGGGAAGGTGAGGCGGTGAGGACGACCATGGTCCCCAGCAGTCCGAGTACAGCAGTGGTCACGAGTGCGAGCCCGGGACTGTGGGCAGCGGAGAGGGCGGTCACCAGGAGCGGGCCGACGATGTAGAGCAGCCCCTGGGTACCGGTGTCGAGGCTGAGAGCGATGCGCCGCTGGCCCGGATCGGCCAGGACGGTCGGCCACAGGGCACGCAGACCGGCTTCGTTCGGTGGTGTGCACAGGCCGGCCACGCCCACTATCGCGGTGACGACTGCGGGATGCCCACTCGCGCCGATCAACGGAAGGGCCAGCAGGCTGGAGGAGTTGAGGATCACTGCTGGTCCGGAGACGCGGGTCTGACCGAGGCGGTCCATCAGCCTGCCCTTGACGGGCTGGCTTAGCCCGGACGCCAGTCCGTACAGGGCGCTGAGCATTCCGGCGAATGCCAAGGAGTCGCCAACGCCGGTGATCCACAAGACAAGTCCGACGGGAACCATGCCGTTGGGCAGGCGTCCGATGAGGGTGCCACCGAGCAGACGGGCAACGTGCCGACTGCCCAGTACCGCACCGTAGGTGGCGCGCGGCTGCGGGAGGGGCGGGTGATCGGTCAGGGGCAACAGGGGAAGGGCTTTCCGTCGGAGGCATACGGGAGCAGTGCGGCGCCGCAGGCTGGGCGGACCTGTCGGCGCCGCAGGGGGTCAGCGGAGGTGGGGCTCGCCGCGCGTGATGGCGACGGGTTCGCGCACTGGGCTCACCTGCCGCGTCCGGTCGCTGACGTGGCGGGGGCCGGCCGTGGGACCGCAGGTGTCGTTGCTGCAGGCGAGTGTGGCAGCGTGGTTTGCGGCGTTGTTCGTTGTGGGGAGCGGGCGTTGGCAGCCTGCGCGATACGCGAGCGGTGTTCTTGAAGGGTGGTCGCGCGTCGCTGGTGGGGCGGGTCCGGTGTGAGTTCCGGGTCGAGGGTGTAGTCGGCCTGCACCCGGAGGCCCAAGGCGCGTATTGCTGCCACGGCTTGCCGGGCGCGGCGGGGGCCGTCATGCCCCGGCTCGGTGAGCCGGTGCAGGGTGGTTCCCGGGACGGGTTCGAACTGGACGCGGTCGAGGACCCAATTCTTGAGATGGTCGGTCAGGGGTCGGCCGGAGGCGGCGACGAATCCGTGCTCCTCGTGCCAACCGATGTACAGGTGGGGTGGGTCCGCAGGCAGGGGGCGGTCCTTTCGGTGCAAGGTATGGGTGAAGGTCCTCGGTCACAGATCCCAGCCGGGTTGTGACGCACGGCGGTCAGGCGAGGGTCGGTCCCGGGTGCGCGACGGCAAGCTGGTCGACGCCCAGCTGGAACAGGAGCCGGTCGGCGACGTCGAGGAGTTCGCTGGTGCGGCGGTAGCGGTTACCAAGGGCGCGCTGGCCATGGCCGTCGCACCACCCGCCGGCAGCGCGCAGGAAGTCACGCAGGGCCAGCAGTGCACCGGACTCGGAGCCGATGACCGTGTCGGTAACGACGTGGAACTGCGCTGCGGTCTCGGAGCTCGTGAGCGCCTGGGTCCAGGGCAGCAGGCTCTGGGCCGGACCCGGCAGATTCAGTGTGGCCAGGTAGTCGGCTGCTTCCAGCCGGGCAGTGCGCCGCAAGTCGCTGCTGCCGGGTACGGCCGTCATAGACGGCTGTTCCTTCTGGGTGTCGAGGCCTGGGTCTTCGCCGGTGGTCGGGTCCGGTGGCTGCCGGAGCGGGTGGGTGCTCACCGGCGGCTCGCCGACTTCGGGGCCTGGGCTCGGGGTTCGGGCTTGCGGACCGTCGTGGTGGGTGCCTGGCTGCGGCTGGCAGGGCGGGGGCGCCATCGTTCGGCGTCGTCGGTGAACGGCGTGAGCGGGTCCACGTCCCAGCCGACGACGAGACCGCGGGGCTCGTTCTGGAGGCTGACGACCTCGACTCCCTCCGGACGCAGGACGTATGCCCAGCTCAACCAGCTTTCTTGGGCGGACACCTCGTCGAACGTCATCCGCTGGACGGGGCTGCCGTCCAGCGTGACCAGGCCGCTCGTCGGGCGGCATGCGTCGTACCCGTTGCCCAAGCGCTGCTGCACGGGTTGCGGCGCATCGGTGAGGAGGTCTGCCCCGAGGTGGTCCCAGCTGACGGCGGGGGAGTCCACGAGGAAGCGGGCCATAGCTTCGATGTCGCCCTTGAACCGGAACTGGTGGGCAGCGAGCAGAAGCGGCAGGTGGTGGGTGGGGTAGCCGTCCCAGTGGACGTAAATGCCCTCGAAGCCGGTCGGGGTCGGTCGGGCGATGCAGGATCGGGTGGCCAGAACTATCTCCTGATACGCGACGGATGGGAGGATGAGGGAACGGCGGAGGGCCCGAGGGCAGGCCCTGGCCGGGCGGATGCCTAGAGAAGAGGGCCGCCAGGGGTTTCCCCACCGGGAGGCCGCGGGGGAGGGCCGGGCGGTAGGAGAATCCGGCTGCCGGGCGGTGTGTTGAGCGGGGTCCCGGTCACGACGGGGATGTCGAAGCGGTGGACGCTCAGGCGCAGGACGGCCTGCTGGATGACGGACTTGGGATGCCGCTCCGCATACCTGAGTCGGCACAGACCGGTGGAGGGGTCCAGCACCCACCGGCCGTCCGAGTGGAGCAAGGCCCTCACGGCCGTCGGCGCGACCGTATTCAGCAAGGGCTGCCCGTCGTCCCCTCGTCCGATCACGATCTTGTCGTGCTCCCTGAACCGGGTGGTGCGGGCCACCACCATCGCGGCGGAGCGGTACGGACGCAGAAGACGACGCCGGACATCGACCGCTGCCCGTACGGGATCTCCTGCCACGCTGATCGCGCGTGGAGGCTGGACGGTGCCGCGCTCGAAGACACCGGCGGGGAGCACGGCAGAGACGACGAACGAGCCCAGGTCCGGTGTCCGGGGGAGAACGTAGAGCTGCAGGCCATGAGGATGGGTGAGCACAGCCCGGTGCCCGTGAGGGAAGGACTCCAGAGCTCGGTGCACGCTGCCGCCGGGGGAGAGCGCCGGGGGAGGTGGGTCAGGTGCGATTCGACCGCGGTGATCAAGTGGGCTATGTGCGTGCTGGCCTCGGGGTCGGGCTGCGGTCTGGAGTCGTAGAGGACCGTGATGGAGGAGCGGTCCTCGGCGGGGGCCTCATACGTGACCAGCCATCCGTCGTCAGATCCGATGATGAACACGGCGTCGTGGTCGGGGGGCCAGGCGTACACGATCCAGTCATCCAGGCCGTAGTCGACGTCGAAGGTCAGTCCGCGTTCCCGCAGTGGGGTCGTCACTTGCTCGAACCTGGCCCAGGCTCGGAGCCACTGGGGATCTCGGGTGTTTCGGTGGTCAGGCAGGGGCGCTAGGCCGGGGGTGAGCCTGGTGGTGGGCGTCGTGTCCAAGTCAAACGGCACCGGTGGGTGGTACGGGTGTGGCTAAGGCGTGGGACTTGAGGATGGAGAGAACCCGTCGGCTGGGTCTGGCCGAGACGAGGCCAGCGGCTATGGGGGTTCAGGAATCGCGAACCCACGGTTCGAATAAGTCAGTGCATTCGGGAGTCAGTGTCGAACAGCTGCTGCTCGGCGGGGTGGAGGAGGTGTTGGACGATGAACGACCTTCCGGCGACGCGCCACAGCCCGCGGCCTCGGTTGAGGTGGGATATGGCCTGCATTTCGACGGAGGTGAGTCCGAGGAGGCCTGCGGCGGCGTGGAGCTGGTCGTTCTCCTGGCGGTAGATGATGCGGGTGGAGCAGTCCGCGAGAAGGCCTTCGGCGAGGGCGCGGCCTCGGGAGCCGGCGTCGCCTGCGGTGAGCAGGTCGGACAGGCGGTGGATGACCATCAAGTTCGCGATGCCGAGCCCGCGGGACAGCTTCCACTGAGCCTGCATCCGCTCCAGCAGTCCCGCGTGTCTCATCAATCTCCACGCCTCGTCGTAGACCACCCAGCGCCGTCCGCCAGCGGGGTCCGTCAGCGCGGACTCCATCCAGGCCGAAGCGCAGGTCATGGCCAGCACCAGCGCCGTGTCGTTCCCGGATCCGCCCAGGCGTGAGAGGTCGATGGTCAGCATCGGGCTGGTGGGGTCGAAGCGGATGGTCGACTGGGCGTCGAACATGCCGGACAGGTCGCCGTTGACGAGCCGGCGCAGGGCGTGGGCAAGGTCGCGAGCCGCGTCACCGAGGTGGCCGGACATGGTGCCGCCGGCCCGGTCGAGGAGGTCGGGCTGGTTGAGGGTGTGGGCGATGTCGCCCAGCAGCGGGGTGCGGCCGACCGCGGCGGCGGCTTGGACGACCGCGTCGAGGGCGACGTCGAGCGCGGTGTGCTCCATCGGCTTCAGGTCCCGGCCGAGCACGGTGCGGGCGAGGGAGCCGAGCAGCAGCAGGCGGCGCTTGCGGACCTCTACCGCCCAGTCGGCCTCGGCCACGCCGGCGGGCCGGGGTGCGGCGTCGAGCGGGTTCAGCTTGCCGGGCAGCCCCGGGCCCAGTGCGATCGACGTGCCACCGAGTGCGGCGGCGACGGGGGTCCATTCACCCTTGGGGTCGCAGGGGACGTACACCCGGTACCCGAAGGCGACGGAGCGCAGGGCGAAGCTCTTGGCCAAGGCGCTCTTCCCTTGGCCGATCACGCCGGCCAAGAGGATGTTGGGGTTGGTGAATCCCTCGACGCGCCCGTACAGGGTGAAGGGGTCGAAGGTGAAGCTCGCCTCGGCGTGGACGTCGCGGCCGATGTAGATGCCTTCGGCGCCGAGCCCGCCTTCGGCGAGGAAGGGGTACGCGCCGCTGGCAGTGGCGGTGGTCATGCGATGGGCGGGCAGGCTCAGCCGGGTGCCGCGTGCGGAGGCGGCGCCGAGGCGGCCGGAGGCCGGGTACACCGGGAGCGGCATGTGCGCTTCGGTGGGTTCCTGGCCGGAGGGGTGGGCGGCGGCGGTTTCGCGGGCCTTGGCCTGCGCTTCGGCGAGCTGCCGGCGGGCTGCTTTGCGGGTGGCGCGGTCGGTGCCGTGCGGGGTGAACAGGGGGGATGCGCTGGCGCGACGGGCTCGGCGGGCGGGCCGGTGGTTCATCAAGGCGGCCTTAGGTCGGAAGCGGGCAGGTCATCGTCCGCTGTGGGCGGTGTGGCCGCGCAGGTCGGCGGGGGTGGTCTTGCGGCGGATCGCGTGTCCGGTTGCGAGGTGGCGATGGCAGATGGTCAGCACGGGCGGTCCGTCGGGGAGCCGGTCTGGCCGGCACTCGGCTTCGTCGCCGGAGGAATCCGGCGGGACGGTGTGGAAGGCGTCGTGTACTTCGGCGCTTGCCTGCCACAGCCGGGTATGGGCGGTCGCGAGGTGGCGTCCGGCCGCGGGCCAGCTGCTGCGGGTGGAGTCGGTGAGCTGGTCGAGAAGCTGGTGGAGCGTGGTGAGGTGGGCGTGGAGGACGTCCAAGTGGGCGCGGTCCGCAGGCGTCTTCGGACGGGGCCGGTCGGCCTGGGGTGTGAGGCTGCGGGTGTGGTGGCGGATGCCGGCGGTAGCGGCACGCAGGTAGGGGTGCGCGTCGGTGGTCTGGGTGTGGGGTGTCACGGGATCCTTCCTGCCGGGGGCAGGTTCAACGGCCTTGTCGGCTACAGGGCGGTGCGGGCCAGGGGCAGCGCGGCCAGGGCGAAGGCGTCGGGCTGCTGGCAGATGAGGCGGCGCAGGTCGACCTGGGCGGTCACCGCAGCGGTTTCGATCCGTGCGCACGCGGCGTCGAGGAGGGCGTCGGTTTCCGCGGTCACGGTGAGCAGTCCGGTCAGGGCAACGTCTGCGTGGCCGGCGATCAGCTGCCGCTCCCGGTCCTTCACGTCGGCGTACTCGACGTTGTCTTCCTCGCTGTCGACCATGCCCTTGCGGCGCCGCTCGGCGGCATCCGAGATGATCGTGGCCTTGCGGCGCTGGACATCGCGCAGGGCGGCGGACAGGGCCTGCGGGGCGTAGATCAGCGAGAAGCTGCGGCGGACGCCGGCGCTGAACAGCAGGCCGTGGAGGAATCCGGCAGACGTTTCGGTCCTGGGCCAGTTTTCGACCCAGTACGTGGCGTGGCGGGCGGTGTCCGTGGAGAGGCGGTCGCTCTCCTCAATCTGGACCACGGGGCCCGCGGCGGCGGGGTCGGCCTCGGCGCGGCCGGATTCGGACCACTGCTGGAGTGCGGAGAGGGCCTTGGGGTCGTAGGCGGTCCGGATGACTGCGGAGATTTCGCGGGCGGTCAGCCAGCCGGTCACCATCAGCCCCGAGTTCCGGGCGGCCTGGGCGACGGAGCTGGTCGTCTGTGCCATGACGGTGAACGCTCCGGGCAGCCCGCCGCCGGCCTGCGAGATCAGCCGCTTGGCGGCCTTGAGGTCTAGGGATATCGCGATGTACGCCTCGTGCGGGGCTGCGGCCGGGCCCGCTGAGGCGACCAGGTCGGCGTACACCTGCCCGGCGATGGGGGTGTCGGCCCGGCCGTGGGTGCTCCAGTGGCGGGCGAGGCCGTCCCCGGAATCGGGCACGGTGCGCTCCAGGACCTGAACGGTGGCGACGTGCCCGGAACGGGCGATGCTGGCCAGGGCCCGGCCCCAGTTGGCCACGTTCGAGTTCTGCGTGGACGGGTCGAGCAGGGCGAAGGCCCTGCTGGTGACGCGGGCGACAGCGGTCAGCGTCTGCTGGTGCGGATCGTGGACGGCCGATGCCTGTGAGCCTTCGGGGGTGACGACGCGCAGCGCCGCGGCCGACCCGGGCAGGTGAAGCAGGCCGTCGATGTGGGGGCGGGAAACGGCGCGGGCCAGCCACAGGGTCTGGCCGGTACGGCGGCGGTGGGCGTAACGGGCGATGATCGGCGCCCAGTCGATGAGCGAGCGGCCGCTGTGCCGTACGAAGGCCAGGGCCGCGATGGCGGCCCACAGCGGGACTAGGGCGAAGGCGCCGGCCAGGCCGGTGGTCACGACCGTGACCAGCAGCAGCGCCAGGGCCAGGGAAACCAGGATCAGCTGGGGGAAGGACAGGCCGAGCAGGATGCCGCGGCGCGAGCGAAGAGGGAACTTCACCGTCAGCGGGGGAGTTAGGGTCAGATCAGACAAGGGGCGGGCCGTTCGATGTGCGGGCGGGCAGCGGGTGGAACCGTGGGGGGGGCGCGCGCGCGCGCCGGGCCGCCGCCCGCAGAAGGTGGGGCCCGTGGCGGGTCAATAGACCGCGCGCGGGG
>NZ_JBHYVA010000004.1:0-17487 GCF_042750055.1 Streptomyces sp. NPDC059456 | reverse complement strand
GCGGGGGGGGGTTTTTCGCCCACCACACCCCGGGGGGGGGGGGGTTGGGGGGGGGGGGGGCTGGGGGGGCCCCGGGGGGGCCGCGCGGGCGCGGCGGGCCCCCCCCCCACGGAGATGGGGTCAGCGGGCGGAGGTCAGAGACCGGCAGGTGGCGGCGCCGCTGACGCCGATCCGTTGGCCGAAGTGCCCTCGGAGGTAGGCGTGTTCCCCTGCGGCGGCGGGGCGCTGCTGCCGCGTTCGCCCCACTGGTCGCCGCCTGAGGCGGAGAAGCCGGTGGCGCTGGGCTGGCCGGATGGACCGCCGACCTGGCCGCTGGTGTCCTGCTGCGCGCTGGTCGGAGGCGGCTGCGCCGCCTTCTTCAGAGCGTCCATCGCAGGGGAGATTCCGCCGTCCTGCCTGCCCTGGTCGCCGCCGCCAGCGGAGTGCGAGGCGATGTCGCCGGGGAATCCGCCTCCGGCGTCGGGGCCCTGCGGGGCAGCGCCTGCTCCGGCTGCTGCTCCTCCGGTGCCCGCGGTCGCGGCCATCGCGGCTCCCTTGCGGGCAGCGTTCTCCGCGTGCTGCCGTGCGACCTGTGCTCCGGCACCACCGGCACGGTGGATCGACTCGCCGCCGTCGGTGCTCTCAGCGGCCCAGTGGACGAACTTGAAGCACGCGTACGGGCACAACAGGACGAGGCACATGATGACGACGCCGGCCATGACGTCGGCGAGGGCGGCGGTTCCGTCCTTGGCGTCGGTCCTGCCGAGCGCGGAGGTGCCCAGCAGGAAGATCACGGTCATCAGGAGCTTGGAGACGACCAGGGTGGCGGTGGCTTCGATCCAGCCGCGCCGCCAGCGGCGAGCGGCCTCCCAGCCGCCGCCGGCACCGGCGAACACGGCCAAGGTGACCAAGACCAAGATCCCCACCTTGCGTACGAGCATCACGCACCAGAACATGAAGGCTCCGACGGCGGCTCCGAGGCCGACGATTCCGGGAACCATCCACCCGAGTCCGGCCAGACCGCCGATCTGGGAAACCTTGATGCTGCGCCGGACGGCTTCCTTCATCGATGTGCCCGCGGCGGCGAAGAGACCGTCGCTCAGTGCATCGACGACCTCGATGGCGACGGTGGTCAGGGCGATGGCACCGAATGCGAAGATCACGCCCGAGGCGGTGCCGGTGAAGGCCTGGCGCAGGGCCTGTCCGTCGCGGCGGAAGGCTGCGCGGACAAGCTGGGCGCACATCGTTCCGACGAGGACGACCAGGCCGATCGGCAGCAGCATCTCGTAGTTCTCGCGGAACCAGGTGGCGTTGAGGTCGACCTTGGTCGTGGTGTCGATGGCGTCGGCGGCTAGGTCGGCGGCTGCGGCGGCGAGTTCGCCGATGCTCTTGGCGATCCAGTTGCCTATGCCTTCGGTGATCGCCTTGCCGGGGTTGTTCGCGAAGTCGATGACGTCGGCAGCCGAGCACATCTTGTTGGCCAGCGGCAGGTCGCAGAAGCCCACAGGGGTCTACCTCCTCTCGTGGGTGGGGGTCAGGGCAGGACGCTTGGGGCGATGGCGACCAGGGAGCAATCCGCGTTGGGCCGGCACTGAACGGCGAGCGTGGCCGTGCGGTCTTCAGCCCCAGCCCCGCCACCGTTCCAGGTGATCTGCTGCTTGCCGCTGACCGTGACCACGTAGATGTACGCCTGGGTCAGCGCGGCGGGGTCGTCGGCGAGTGCTTGTTTGAAGGAGCTGGGAAAGTGCGCCTCGCTGATCGCGACGGTGGCGTGCTGGCCGTTGTCGTGCATCCGAGACCAAAGGACGGGGTCGGGGATCTGGGCCTGGACGCCAGCCCAGTCGGCGTACTGGGTCTCGCGGGTGACCCAGGCGTGCAGGCCTGTCAACTGCTGGGTGTGCGTGGTGGTACGGGTGTCGTACGTCCACAGCACCTGGGCCGCGGCCTTTCCGTACGCAAGCGGGTCAGCGATCTGCGGGGGCTTGGCCACGCCACCGGTCCCGCCGGTTGGCGGGGGAGCGGAGGACGGGCCGGGAGGGCTGGCTCCGGGAGCTGGGGTGGCGGGCCGGTCCGCAGAGTCGTTCCGGCCGGTCCACCACGCGGCGAGGCCGGCGAGGGCCACGAGCATGGTGAGGCAGACGACGAGGACGGTGATGCGCCGGTTGGCCGACCAGTGCCCGGTGTGCAGGTACATCCGTGGGCGACGGGCCCGTGTGCGGGATCGTTTCGCCACTACTTGACCTGCGATCCCAGGGCGGAGAAGAACATGACGATGCCGTTGGCGGCGCCGAGCCCGAGGGCGGCGCCAGCGCTCACGACCGCGCCCTTCTTCCCGTTCGCCTCGGAGTTGTGGCCTCCGGTGAAGTGGCCCCAGGCCCAGACGGCAAGGCTGACGGCGAGGGCGCCTACGACGGCGATGATCCCGTACAGGTTGATCGAGGAGACGACGCTCTTGAGGACCGAAAGGCCCGGAAGGCCGCCTTCGTTGGGGGTGATGCCCGGGTCGTAGGCAAGGGTGATGAGCCGGTCGATGGACGACATTGGTGTGCTGGACTCCTTGCAGGCAACGGCTGTTGGCCGATGCGGGTGGCGCGAGAAGGGGGAAGGGCGCGGCGAAGGCGCGCGAGGGCAGCACGAGGCCGCGGGAGATCCGGCCGAGAAGCCGGGAGGGAATGCCGCAGGCGGCTAGGAAGCGGGGACCACCCGCTGGATGGCGATGATGGTGCCCAGGCTGGCCTGGGTGACGATCCGGACAGGCTTGCCGGTCCGGGGTGCCTCGATCGCCAGGAGGGTGTTCTTGGCGGCGCCGATGGCCATGGCCACGTGTTCGGGACCGGACGGGCCGGGGCGGGTGAACAGCAGGTCACCGGGCCGGATGGCGGATGTCGGTACCGAGTCGCCCTCCGTGACCTGGGTGTACGTGGTGCGAGTGAGGGTGATGCCGGCGGCCTTGTAGGACTGCTGGGTCAGGCTGGAGCAGTCGCACCGGTCCATCGGGTCCGGGCCGTGGGAGTTCGTGCAGGTGCCGCCCCACTGGTACATCGTTCCGAGCTGGCCCATCGACCAGTGGATCGCGGTGCGGACCTTCTCGGGGGCGTCCTTGGGGATCTCGTACCCGTCGGGCACGGCTCCCTCGGGGATCGGGCCGAGGTGGCCGCCGCCGGCGCAATCGCTGGTTGCCGGTGGCTGGGTGCCGCCGGTTCCGGGAGCGCCGTTGCCGCCGGGGAGGGTCTTGACGATGGCCTGCTGCAGGGCACGGGCGAGGGGTTCCCACTGCGCGTATGCGTCAGGGAAACCGCTGCGCTGGACCGCTTGCGCGGCTTGGGTGATGGTCATCTGCTCCCATCCGCGCACCTCCAGCAGTCCCTTGTAGAACTTCGTGGCGGCGTATACCGGGTCGCGGATTTGCTCGGGGGTGCCCCAGCCCTGGCTGGGCCGCTGCTGGAACAGCCCGAGCGAGTCCCGGTCGCCGCCACTCAGGTTGCGCAGGCGGGACTCCTGGATGGCCGTGGCCAGGGCCACGACCTGTCCGCGTTCGGGGACACGGAGTGAGATGCCGGTGGCGACGATGGTCTTGGTATGAGGGATCTGCTCGGCGGGCAGCTCCAGGCCTTCGACGTGTACGTCCTGGCTGGCGCCGCCCTTGCCGCCGAGGATCGCCTCGACCGCCTTCGCGACCGCGGCTTTGTCGAGTCCTTTGTCCGTGGAGCAGTTGGAGGCCCGCCCGGCGGAACCGGCAGCGGCGACGGCCGCGGTGCCGGCGAGTAGGACGGGGGAGAGGCAGGCGACGCCGATGACGGCGGCTATCGATTTCAATCCGGCCCGTCCGGCAGCGAATCAGCGCCGGAGCGCAGGGCACGGTACAGGTTCAGGCATGGGTGTGCCACGGTGATGGGTCCTTGAAGTGAGCGCTAGCCGCAGGACTGGCATGCGACGGAAAGGGTCTTCGGCCAGCGGTAGGTGATCAAGAGCGCAGAGGGACACGAGGAGTTGCTGCTCGGCGGTGGCCCGCGCTGGCGTCAGGTGACGCTGGGCATGAGGGATCTCCGGCAGGGGAGGGGATGTCCCATCCGGTCTTCCCGGCGGGTCTTCAAAAACCCTAGGGCCGGAATTGGGAATGCCGAAATAGCCATCGGCGTCGAGGCGATTCCCGGATCGTGTCCTAGGGTCTTGGGAATCCCCGACGTCCCCTCGCTGCCCGCGGACTCTGCGAATCCGTGTGAGGCCGAGGTGTGTCTGAATACCGGTCGGGCCCACCGTCACCTACCGAAATACGGTTCCCCTTGCCCTTTTCCCTCCACGAGGGCGACGCGCTCAGCGTGCTCGCCGCTCTCCCCGATGCCTGCGTGGACTCCGTCATCACCGACCCGCCGTACAACTCGGGCGGCCGGACCGCGAAGGAGAGGACCACGCGCACGGCGCGGCAGAAGTACACCTCCGCCGACGCCAGCCACGCCCTGCCGGACTTCACCGGCGAGAACATGGACCAGCGGTCGTACGGCTTCTGGCTGACGCAGATCATGACCGAGGCGCACCGACTGACGAAGCCCACGGGTACCGCGCTGCTGTTCACCGACTGGCGACAGCTGCCAGTGACCACCGACGCGATCCAGGCGGCCGGATGGCTATGGCGCGGCATCCTCACTTGGCACAAGCCGCAGGCCAGGCCGCAGAAGGGACGCTTCCGCCAGGACTGCGAGTACATCGTGTGGGCGTCCAAGGGGCCGATGGACAACTCCCGGGCGATCTACCTGCCAGGTCTGTACAGCGCCTCGCAGCCCTCAGGCAAGGAGCGCAAGCACATCACGCAGAAGCCGGTCTCGGTGATGCGGGAGCTGGTGAAAATCTGCCCGGAGCAGGGCACGGTCCTCGACTTCTGCACCGGATCCGGTTCCACCGGGGTGGCCGCGCTCCTGGAGCGCCGCTCGTTCATCGGCGTCGAGAAGACCCCCGAATACAGCAAGATCGCCGCCGACAGGCTTACCGAGACGCTGACGCAGACCCTCACGCAGACCGACTGCACCCTGGCGGCCTGACAGCCCACGGGCTGGTGCCCAACCAGCATTAGCGCCAGCCCGTCGGTTCTCTATCAGCTGTTCCGTGAATTCGGAATTCACGGATTCTCCGCATCGTTGAACGCACCTTTCCTAAGTGCGCCGTGCGCCTTCAAGGAGTTTCCCTTGCCCGAATCCATCGACCCTCGTGACGAGGGACAGCTGGAGCCGATCCGTATGACCGATGGCGACCTGGAGGACCTGGAGGCCTCGGTCCGCAAGCTGATGGAGCACTCGGCCGACCAGGCCCGGTTGCTCGACAGCCTCGCCGCCGACCCCATCCAGGCCTCACCCTTCGCCGGGTTCCCGGCGATGCCGGCCCGATCCAGCATGCCGATGATGCTGCCTTCGCAGCCGGAGCCCCGGTTCATCCTCACCCTCGACGGCGAGGACTTCGACACGGAGCTGGACGGCCTGACCGACTGGGTGCAACGGGTCTTCCTCGGCGTGTACGGCTCGGAGATCACCACCGCGACGCCGTGGTGCTACGAGTGGCAGGAACACCTCGACGTGGTGGGCTGGCTGCACTCGCTGTGGCTGGCCTGGCAGCAGCACATGGACCCTGAGGCCGGGCCCTCCGGCCCCGCCGTGTGGCACCGGGACTTCCTCACCCACACCGTCGCGGCAGTCCGCGCCCCGGGCGGCCCGCTCTCGGCATGCACCACCGATCCCGAACGGCGTTCCCACCGGCTTCTGCCACGCCCCGATGCACCGCTCCACCCGACCGCAGGGGATGAACGCCCCCTCCCCGGCGAGACGGAATGAACACCGCACCCCAGTACGGGCTGTCGTTCGACCCGCGCGCCCTGAACGACCTTCTGGCCGCTCCCAGCGACATCAGAGACCTGGCCCTGGCCCACATCCAAGACGCCGTCAACGGCATCCGTCAGGGCAACAAGCTCACCGGTGACCTGTCCGGATTCCGGAAGACATACGTCGACCACCGCGCCGAATGGCGGATGGTCTACGCCTTGCGAGCCGCCCCGGCCAGCGCCACGCACACAACCGAGGTCTACGTCGTGGCCGTCCGCCCACGGGACGGCTATGACGTGTACGACACCGTTGCAACCCGCCTCGGCCTGGAACGCCGCCCACTGAGCGCGCTGGCCCACGCGGCTCGTTCCCGCTCCCCGCACACGACCGTGCACGCCACGAGCCCGGTGCCCGTACCCGCGACGCGGCCCGGCATTCCCCAGCCCGCCCTCATCATCCCGTCCACGAGAGGCATCACCCGTTGACCATCCCCACCCAGCACGACCTCCTGACCCCCTTCATCGACGAAATCCTCGAAGGCCTCCGCGACATCCTCGACGAGGATCGATGCGAGCGAGAGGCCTGCTGTGCCGACCGCCAGGAGACCAGCCCTGGCAGCCCGTACTCCGGCTGCGTCCGCGGTTCCGGCACTCCGGCACCCTGTCCGTCCGACTGCGCCTGCCGAACCAGCTCCTGGATCTCCTGGACGTGATCCGAACCACGGAGCCCCCGACGAGCGAAGCAGCCCCATCCCGGTGCTGCTCAGACCAGACGGCGAGCCGCTCCAGCGGCGCAGCCGAGACCGCCGGCGCTACGACGTCTTCGCGTCTCGTTGTGGAATGCCTTAACGCCTTCGGCCGACGGGGCGACACGGAGGCCATGGCCTCCATGCACCTGGTCGGCGAGCGGACGGGCGTACCGGGCGTGGCAGGCAAGGGCTGGAAGTACGCTGACATCACCCCCGTACGCCTGGCGAAGCTGCTGGCCCGGTACGACATCCACCCGCCGAACACGGATCTCTCTGACGGCCGCCGACGCAAGGCTTACTCGCGTCGCGCTCTCGCGCGATCCCTGCACAACCAGCCGCTCTGAGCGCCGCGTTCGCTACCTGCTCGATACACCGGGCTGGCCCTGAAGACTGGGATGTGGTCAACGCCTTCCTCCTGCGGTGCAGCGAGCAGTCGATGCATCGCAGATGGGGGCGGCTCCGGATCCATAGACCGGACTTCGAGCGTCTCCTGCGCGCCTCGGACAACTGGATCGCCAGCGCGCCCGGCGCCTGGCTGATCGCCCTGGCTCCATCGGACGCCTGCACCACAGCCCTGGCGTCGTCGACCTCGGCGTGCAGGTTGCTGACCACGTCCACCGGCGCGGTATCGGCACGGGGCTGGTCCGCCTCGCTGCCCGGCAGGCTTTGGCGGGCGGAGCCCACACCTTGAGCGTATACACCGCACGGGCCAACGCCCCCATGCTGGGCCTCCTTCGCCGCCTAGGCCCGGCCTCCACGTCGCACGCCGGTAGCCACACCGAAATGCGGTTGTCGCTGTCAGACGTCACCAGCCACTCCAGTCCCACCCCCGACGAGGACTTCCAATGCCCCCAGCCACACCGCTCGGCGCGCGCAAGGCCCTGACCGGTCTTGACGACCGCATCGAAGCCGCGACCGGAACCACGGTGGACGCACTGTGGGAGCACCTTGACCGCGGCCTGCTCGACGAGCCGATCGCACGCCTGGTGCGGGCGCACCGCGTCCTGGCCAAGGCGCACACCGACCTCACCTTCCACCGGACCCTCCTTCAGCGTCTGGCCAGCGGTGAGTTCGAGCTCGATGCCGCTCTGCTGGCGCGAGTTGACCGGGTAGTCGGCCAGATCAAGGAGGCCGTGGCGGTGCGGGACACCCTGCACGATGAGGCCGTCGCAGTCCTGGCGCCGGTCGAACGGAGTGCCCCGAGGGGAACTCGCGACGGACTCCCTGACGTGAACGCCCCCGACTACGCCGCCTTGCTGGCCATTGCTCGCGGAGCCAAGCTCCACCAGCACCTGCTGACCGGACGCCTGTCCGTCGCCACGGAATCCGGCACCAGGATCACGCAGTACGTCCTCGAGCGGCTCGAACGAGCTGACCTTGTCGTCCGCGACACTTCACACCCCCTCCACGCAGGCCAGCCCGTTCTCGTCACCGAAGTCGGACGCGCCGTACTTGCGGGGGCCCGTGGACCGCGCTCAGCGCCGACCGGCTCGTCCCACGTCGCGGTGGCCGAAGTCCGTAGGAACCGCCAGCTGCGATAGCTACCCCGAGAGAGACATTCGAGTTCGTGTCCCCATCCAAGTACGCACCCGACTTCCGGCTGGTCGGCTACCGAGCAGCCAGCGACGCGGTCGAGGAACGCTTCTACGGCCGCATCGCGGCCGACGAGGACATGCTGACGGCGCTTGCCGAACACCACTCGGCCGACGCCCGCCACAGCTTCCACATCCTGCACGACCCGACCGCCACCTGGGGGATTCCCGGCGAGCCGCAGATCATCGCCCTGCACATCGCCCGCGACCTTGGCGAGAGAACCTTCACGTTCGAGCATGCCATGCTGCCTCTGCCGGCCATGGCCCAGTCCTGGCTCGTGTCCAGGGGCTGCCCGTGCGAAGGGATTCGCCTACCGCCGGGCATGGGCACCACGCCCGCCGACGAGATGACCACTGCGCTGCAGGACCGACTCGTCAGCGACGGCCATGCCTTCGCCCTGATCGACAGCTATTCCAACGACCACACGAACCAGCCCCAGATTACGGTCTTGCTCCGAGCCCTCGACGAAACGGACCCGCACCCCTTTCGCGTTCTCGTCGAACAGGCAGACCTCGCGAAGTACACCCACACCTTGCGCGAAGGCGGATTCCCCACCTACGACGCCGCCGTGTCGTATTTCAACGACCCGGAAGGCGTTCGGCAGAAGCCGCCTACAACGCACCTTCCCCAGCGTGCGGTTCCGGCGCCGTACGCCAGCGGACCAGCCTCTCCCCGCCGCCGCTGACCTCCCTGCTTCCACAGCATTGGCCGGACCCGGGCAAGGTCTTTTACCAGCGGGTCCGTGAATTCGGAATTCACGGATTCTCCGGATTCTGGAAGCAGCACTTCGCGTGGTGCCAGATGCGCATCCCACCCCGCCCAGCTTGTACGAGAGGAGTCCTCTGTGCCCGACGGCGAGCAGGATGTGCTGGAGTTCTTTGCCCAGCAAATTGAAACGACCTTCCAGTGGACGCTGCCGGACCTCGCACGCGACCACGACCAGGGCCAGTCCCGTCCCGGGGCTGCGGAAGCGCTCCGCTGGTACGGCCGGCTGTCCGGCGCGCAGGACAGGCTGCGCCAGGCCGAGGACGAGCTCGTCGTGGCCCTCGGCGCCGAGCCCGGGGAGCTCAAGCCCGGGCAGTGGGAGCTTGCCCACCGTGTGAACACCGCGGTCGTGGAACGCGACGTTCCCGCCGTCATCCTGAAGGCGCTGCTCGACACCGTAGTGGCAGACACGGCCGAGCGCGGCTCCGGGCAGAGCACGGTGGCCTCGCGCCGGATTCAGGGTCCCGCCGTCGCGGTGGCCCAGCCGCCCAGGGGCAGCAACGCAGTTCAGGGGCAGGCTCGTTGAAGTCGACCACACAGGGTCAGACGATCGAGTCGGCCTTCGGACACCCGGTCGGCCTCCTGCACCAGAGCGCCACATCGGGCCTTGCAGAGCCCGCCTTGCACCACGTGATGGAACTCCGGGCCGTTCTCGCCGTTGCCGAGGAACATCTCGCCCGGATCCGTGACTACGTGCATCAGTCCGCCGCTCCGCAACGGGATCTCGGAGAGCTGAACCCGGACGACCTGCGGATGGACGCCCAATGGCTGGAGGCCGCAGTCGACGCGCGGGTGGGACTACTAGCCGCGCTCACCAACATCCTCAAGTCCATGCCGGCAGCCGGACCCGATCGACACCGACTCCGGCCACCGCCCCCTCCGGCCCGGCCCGCCCACGCTGCTGCCCCGGCGCCGATCCGACACCCGCGAAGGAGAAGCACTGCCCCACGACACATCCGACGCCCTCCGTGGCCGCATCGAGTCCCTCTTCGGCCAGCCTCTGACCGCACTTGTGCGCCATGCCGAAGGGGCCTCCACAACAACCTTGCTCGGCGCCCTCCTCGGCATCCACGCCGACCTCGTCTTCGCCGAACGGAACATCGACTTCCAACTGGACCGCCTGCGCCAGTTCACCGGCGAGGACCGAGAAGTCGGCCCCTTCGCCGCCGGCCACATCCTCGATTGCGCCCAGCGGCTGAGTCAGTCCGTCACCGCCCGCGACGCCCACACCAAGGCCCTCACGGCCGCGTTGCAGGGCCTGCGCCGCAATGAACCCCCGGCAGCCACGGTGCCCGCCCCTGCCGCACGCACCGCACCGGCCGCGCGCACTCACTGACACCGTCCCGCAGTCCCGCACCCCTGGAGAGACCTCCGTTGCCCACCACCGGCCTGCCCCGCCCCCTTACCGCCGACCTCGCCCGGGTCGGTGAAAGCCTGGAGATGCTCAGCCCGCGCTGGACGGTATGGACGCTGATGACCCTCAGCGACCAGCCGATGCGCTACACCGAGATCAAGCCCCGCCTGGGCATGCTCCAGGACGGCCAGCTCGCTCCGCGGCTCGCCCGTCTGACCGCCGACGGCCTCGTTGATCGGCGCCAGGAGCACGTACGCCACGTCAACTACCGCCTGTCGGCTCGTGGTCAGGCCCTCACGGGTGTGATCGCCGCCCTTGCGTCCTACGGCGACAGCCACCTGGACAAGGAGACGAACCCGAACCGGAAGACCGGCGAGCTGGAGGTCGAGCGGATACCCCCGGCACAGAACGCCGAAGACGTCCTGACCCTCATCACGCCCAAGCACGCCACCCCGCTGATGTGGGCGCTGCGCGCAGAGGGACGTGCCTCCGGCCGGGACCTGGCCGCCATGGTGCTCCCCGGGGGGAACGCCGCCCTGCTGTACTCGCCGCTGCGTCAGCTCGTCGCCGACGGACTCGTCGAACGGCTCGGCCACAGCGACTACCAGCTCTCCGCCCAGGGGATGGCACTCGCCCCGGTCTTCCGGTCGCTCTCCGCGTGGGGTGCCGGCCGCCGGGCCAACGCCGAGCATCCGCTGTGGGCCGAGCGGACCGCCCCCGACCCGCAGCTCCCCGACGGTCGGTGGGCGGCCAACCGTTCCCACCCTGCTGCGGTCCCGCCGGCCACGACCCTGCGACCGGGCAACATGTTCTCCCACGCCCAGCCCGTCCGCCCCGTCGCGGCCGGCTCCTCGATGGGGGGCCGGGCCCGATGAGCAACCCCCACCCCATCGCGGATGCGGTCAGCGCCGCCGCGATGCTGAGCCTGCGGTGGACAACGCGCATCATCAGCGAGATCGACGACAACGGGCCCATTCCGCACCGGGCCGCTCAGGCCACCTTCCCCGATATCCCGGCAGACAGCCTGCAACACGGGCTACGCACCCTCCGCCAGCGCGGGCTCCTCCAGATTCGCGAGCACCGCGACGACGACAGCCCCGTCGGACTCACACAGGCCGGCCGGGACCTGGGCGACGTCTACGAAGCCTTGTCCCACTGGGCACGGCGGCATCACTACCCCACTTCGCAGAGCGACTTCGTCACCCGGGTCGAAGCGAGCCTTGCCCTGCTGCGCGACCGTCACACCGTGAGCCTCCTCGAAGCCCCCTCGGCCAAGTTGTACGGATACAGGGCACGGCGTGCGCTTCACGCCGGTCTCATCGGCACGGGCCCCAACGGCTGGTACACGCTCACCGAGGCCGGAGGAGAACTGGGCCAGGCGCTGGCCGTCCTCACCAACTGGGCAGCCGCCCACCCGCAGGTCGTCATGGCCGCCGCGAGCCGCCGTCCGGACAGGCCGACCACAGAGCTTCACCACGTCGGTGGCCCAGCCCTCCGGCTGGCCCATATCGGCTCCACCCATGCGACGCGCTTCCCCCGATAGCGCTTCTCCCCGCCCGTCTCCCTACTTCGCATCGTGGGCCACTTCCTGCCCGCTGACCGCCCCCGGCCGCCGCTGAACGGGCCGCATTCCCGCTGAAAGTGATCATGATTCGCCGCAGAGCCGTCGGTGGCCGCCACGCCCGTATCCCCAACTTCGGCATCATGCGCCGCATCTACCTGCCGCGCTGCGCGGATGCCGTGTCCTTCAGCATGGCCACCTACGCCATCCCCTTGCTGGTCCTGGCCACCACGGGATCCGCTGCCCTGACCGGCATCGCCTTCACCTTGGAGTGGGTGCCCCGACTCGCTGCCTTCTCCTGGGCTGGCGCGGCTGTCGACCGGTGGGGCTGTACGCGAGTCTTCCGGATGGCCGCAGCCCTCCGAGCCTTGGTGCTGCTTGCCGCCGTAGCGGCGCTCACCCTGGTCGACGACGGACTGCCTGCCACCATCGCCGTGATGGCTCTGGCCGCGGTGACCGGCGTACTGACCGAATACAGCTACGTGGCCGCCGAAACCGCAGGGGCACTCGCAGGACGCAAGGCCGGCGACGCTGAGCACAAGATCCAGTCGGTCCTCCTCGGCATCGACAACACCGCGAACCTGACCGGCCCCGCCGCCGGCGGACTGCTCCTGCAGTACGCCGGTCGCACCGGCATGCTCCTCACGATCGCCGGACTCTCCCTGCTTGCCGCAGCCCTCGCTCCTCGCGACCGCCACCACCGCACCGCTGAGGTCTCCGCCTCGCCCATGCAGGGACTCCGGGTCGGCTGGGCCACCCTGCGCTCGCTCCCAGCCCTGGCCTGGCTGATCACCGGACTGACCGTCTCCAACATCTGCACCGGCACCCTCCAGGCCGCCGCCCCCGTCCTGATCGTGCAGCAGATGGGCCACACCAGCGCCTCGGTCGGACTGATCTGGTCCGCCGCCGCGGCAGCCTCCCTTTTCACTGTCGCCGTCTGCCGCTTCGCCATCGACCGCGCCGGGCTATGGCCCGTCGGCGCGGTCTGCGCGGCCATCGCTGCTGCTGCCGGAGTCGCCGTCGCGCAGACCGACGCCTACACGCAGTTGCTCGTCCTGGTTGCAGTGCTCATGGCCGGGGAGGGCGGCATGACCGTGGTGTTGCGCACGCTGCGTTCGAAGCTCATCCCCGAAGCCGTCTTCGGCAGCACGCTCGCCGTCACGATCCTCATCATGCTGCTGCCCTTCCCAGTGGCCGGCCTGCTCGTCGCGCTGACCCCGGCGAACCTACTCGGCCAAGTCCTCACCGTCTGCGCCGCACTGCAGGCTCTCGGGCTGGCCGCCGCGTTCTGGCGGATGCGCCGCGACCCCGCCCTGTCCGGTCAGCCCGCGTACGCGCAGGCGGCCTGACCACCCCCTACGCCTTCACCACACCCTCTACCGCAAGGGCCCGCCATCGACGCCCACACCGGCATCGACATCCTGTACGACCATCCCCCGGTCACGAACGACCGCTTTGGATCGCCCTGCGCGGCGATCTTCCGCAGGCAGCCGCCGTGCTCGAACGGCTCGGCTTCCAGACCGTGACGGACAACGGCGTCGAGCTGTTCGTCCCGCCCCCGGAAGCCCACTCCGAGCGCACGACGCCCAACAGACCCCCCCGCATGACGAGTTCAAGCTCAGTAGCAGCTCGGATCCTGCCGCGGTTCCAGGGCCGACGGGGCCGCTCCGCGCCCCCGGTGGCGAGAGAAGCCGCAGGTCAGCGGCGGCAGAGACGTCCTGCAGCGGCTCCGCCGGCACCGCAGAGGAATGCGAGGCCGCGGTGCCCTTCCCCCAGGCGCTCAGGCTGCGGCTTCGCCGGGGTCCTCGTCCTCGTCATCCGAGGAGCCGCCCCGCTCGTAACCCGCAACGGGAACAATGCGTCCGTCAGCAAGGGTCCTCGTGTGCCCGACTACCGGGTGCTTGACGGGGGTTTTCCGCCGCTCGTCCACGGCCGCAGGGTCGGCGACCGACCCGGTGTCCTCGGCGGCGTTCTGTTCCATGGCCTTCCTGGCGACCACGACAACGACGGCCAGGGCCATGCCGCCCAGGGCGGTGCCGGCGGCGAGGAACTTCCCCTTGTGCTTCCCGTACAGGTTCTTCGTCTTCTCGACGAAGGATGTGGGCTCGCCATCCTCGGGCGTGGAGTCATTCACGCGCACACATCTACCGGACGCATCCCTCACCTGTCAGGCAATCACCTGACATCGCCCGATCAAGTTCAGTAGCCGCGCCACGGCGCTGATGCCCCAGGACCCCATGACTCATACCAACGAACCCGCAGGGGATTACCACGTCAGCCCCTGCTACCTGGCCGGATCCACCGTCGTGGGCGACCCGGGTCTTCAGCCCGCCCTCGACGCGGGATGGAGACCGAGCTGGGACGACCACGGAAACGTCTTTCTCCCTGCCCCCGACCAGCGAGTGCGGATCGGCTACATGCCGGAGGGCGACGACGACGCCCTGTGGAAGATCAGCGCCTACCAGCACCACTTCGGTGCACCACGGTGGACCGCCGCATTTAACGACAAGGCCCCGACCGAATTCGTCACCGCCTTCACCAGTCAGCTTGTCGCCGCGTACCAGAGGGACGACGGCTCGGACCTGCGCGGCCCCGGCAGTGACGTCCGGGCCTTCGGCCCGCTGCTGGAAGCGGGTTGGAGAACCCACGACGCGCCCGGCCGCCTGGAGCTGACCTCCCCGGACGGACTCGCCGGAGCCTGGTACGACCGCGGCCCCCTCGACCAGGAAAGCGAGCTGGTCACCAATGACACACGCTGGGGCATGTGGGGCGGGCCAGAGCGCTCCTACTCCTCCTGGTACGCCGTCTTCAGCAGCCGTACACCGGTGGCCCTGATCGCCGCGACCGCCACCGCCGTCGTCAACCCCGAGCCCGTACTGCGGTGGGAGGGCGAGCTGTCTCAGATGACCAAGCGGTACGCCCGGCTCACACCCGTGGTGCCGCCGAAGCCGCCCGCGCCTACTCCACTCGACCTTGCTCGCTTCCGAACGCCGCCGGCTGTACGTCCCGCCAGTGTTCGCCGTTGGTCGACCAGCACGGTTCCAGGTACCCGGCTCCCCGCGCCGGCCCGCCCCGCTGCCCGCCGCTGATCCCGCCGAAGCAGGAGGCCCCACGTCCATGGCGCTGTCCCCGAACGCCTTCTTCACCCAGGAACTGTCTCTCACCTTCGACAACGGTGCCGTAGTCGGCAACAGCTACTACGCGGCCCCGGCCCCGGACAGCCCACTCCTCCTGCGGATCTCTTTCCAGTCCACCCTCCGCCACGGGGAGTACGGCGGTCTGCGCCTGAGCATCGTCCACGCGGACCGAGGACCTATCGATGAGATCGTGCTCTCGTTCGCCGACCACGGCACCTTCAGCACACGGGACAGGACGGCAGGGCGAACGGACCGATCTGACGGCTACGCCGTCTTCCGGGACTTCAACCCCCGCACATCGGGTCCGGCGCCTTGGGCCGGTGGGGACTGGACCCGCATGAAGGCCGCCGTCACCCGCTACGCCAACCTCTGGTTCTCCACCCGCCCCACCCCTCCTCGGACCGCCGGCGCGACGGTTGCCCGCACCACATCGCCGCCGCTCGCCGAGAAGGCCGCCTCCCATGGCCACCACCGATAGCCGATCGCAGAACCACCCCTCCGACGAACGGACCTGCACTGACCGACCCCATGAGCTCGCTGCCCTCGGACAAGCTCGTGTCCGTCCACGCCCGGTACCTTGCCGGCCGAGGCTCCGACCAAATCCTCGACGGATGGCCGTTCCCTCACAACAGCGGTGAACACGACTGGTCATTCCACTGCCCTGAGGACGGGTACCAAGTGGCATCCAGTCCCTGTCTGAGGCTGCGTTCCGGCTTCCTTGCCGAACCCGGCGGTGCAGCGGGCGACGGGGCCTGGATTACCGCCGCATATCAGCAGCCTTTCGAAGCGGCAGCCTGGAACGCCAGGTTCGACGCCTCCACCCCCGTCGAGATGATCTGGGACTTCCACACCGAACTGCTGCACTTCTACCTGGATGACGCCTTCAGCGACGGCGACATGCTGTTCCACGACGACACCGCGCCCGCAGCCGCGTACCTGCCACTGCTCAACGCCGGCTGGACCCACACCGCCAGCCACTGGGGCTCGCAGCACTTCCGCAGCCCGGACGGCATGGCCCACCTGGAACACCGGTACGGCACCACCGACCGCAACAAACCCGTCTGGATGCTGAACATGGGCTACCCCAGCGAGCCGCTCTGGCAAGCATCCTTCACCAGCCGCACCCCCGTCACCTATGTCGCGGCCTTCACCTCCTCCTTGGTCACGGAGGAGCCGCTTACCCGCGCCGTGAGTGAAGTCCCCTTCCACACCAGGCACCTCGCCCGACTGGCCTCCGTCCCGGACCGCACACCCGCCAGCAAACCGGCCATGCCTCCCGCGCCCCCGCACAACACGGCGGCCCGCACCTGCTGACTCGCCCGGCCGTGCGCCAGCAACCCGTTCAGCCAACCCACCAAGGAGCAGAACCTCGTTGTCCAGCCGATCCGCCCGCCGCAAGGCACCCACCGCAGCCATCGCCGTTGCCGCCGCCGCGACGGGAGCCCTGACCTGGGCACCCTCGGCCTCAGCCGAGGCACCCGAGCCGACCCCCTCCACTTCGGCCCCGGCGCCGCGCAGCATGCCCGAGCCGGAGCCCGGCGGCGTCGAGATCCACAAGAAGGACCCCGCGGGTGCCACGCTAGAAGGCGCCCAGTTCAGTCTCCTCGAGACTGTCAACGGGGCGAAGGCCCTGCAGGGCAAGAGCGGCGCCGACGGCATCCTCCGCTTCGAGAAGGTCACCCCCGGCATCTACCGGCTCAAGGAGACCGACTCAGGCAGCGCCATCCACGACGTGGCCGCGGACCGGGACATCATCGTCACCCCCGGCCAGGTCACCCCCGTCACCGTCATCGACCCCTTCAGGCCAGCGGAACTGACGGTGAAGAAGACCGAAAAGGTCACCGGCAAGCCGCTCGACGGCGCCGTGATCAACATTCTGCCTTCCGGCAGCGGGGGCGAAGCCATCACCCTGACCACGGGCAAGGACGGTGCGGCCAAGGCTCAGCTCACCGTCACCGCCCGCTCCGGCACCGGCTACACCGCCACCGAGGCCAAGGCACCGTCCGGGTACC
Organism: Streptomyces sp. NPDC059456; assembly: GCF_042750055.1. NCBI lineage: Bacteria > Bacillati > Actinomycetota > Actinomycetes > Kitasatosporales > Streptomycetaceae > Streptomyces > Streptomyces sp. NPDC059456. Next base: position 531 of record NZ_JBHYVA010000004.1, on the reverse strand, counting down.
AGCTGGACTCGAGCCCGGTGCAGGTCAGGGCGAAGCCCGCTGCCAGTACGACCGCGGGGTTCACCAACACGCCCACCGCGACCACCTCGCCGACCCAGCAGCCGAGCAAGCCGCCCACGAGCAAGCCCACGCCCGCCCCCGACACCTCTGCACCCGCCATCCCGACGCCGGACAACACCAGCAGCACCCCCCACCCCGTCCGCGGCCCCGACCAGTACGGCCACAGCCTCCACCGGTCCGGACGGCCAGCTCGCCCGCACCGGCGCCGGCTCCACCAGCTGGCTCGCCGCAGCAGGTGGCTTCCTGATCAGCGTCGGGGCCGGCGCCGCCTGGGCCGTGCGGCGCCGACGCACCAACCAGCCGGACGACGCCTCCTGATACACCCAGCACCGCCGTGAATCGCGGAGCAACCAAAGACACAAGCGAGGGGGGGTTTGCCCCCGGGGTTACGCCCCCGCGGTTTGGGGTGGGGCCCCGCCCGGGCGCCCCCGCTGGGGGGGGTTGGGGTCGGCCGTGGGTCGGAGCGCCGCA
>NZ_JBHYVA010000003.1:0-46779 GCF_042750055.1 Streptomyces sp. NPDC059456 | reverse complement strand
GTGTCACAGACATCTGCTGTCGGCGCGCCCTGGGGCGGGGGGCGCCTCTGTGTGGGGGGCGGGGGGGGGGCGCGGGGGCGGCCCGGGCGCCCGACCACGGGGTCCGCCAAGACCTCGCGCACGTCCGAGGTCACCCGCGGGATGCCGTACTCCCGGGCCAGGGCGCGCGCCCGGGACGGGTCGCGGTCGCAGGCCCAGCGCAGTTCGGCGTCCGGCAGTGCGGAAAATCCGTCGACGTGGTTGGGGGCTACGCGACCGCAGCCCACCACGGCATGGACAAGGGGTTTCACGGAGAACTCCTCGGGTCTCGCGGTTGCCCGCCCGACGGCAGCGCGAACGAAGGGAAATGAGCGCGGCGGGCTCTCGACTTCAGTCAATGTCACGGGACTTGCGAATGTCAATGCGCGCATGCTTTCTCTCGATCATTCATGGCGGAAGTTAGTGACTCGATTAGTGACTGAAGTTGACAGGTGGCTGTGAAGCGGCTTGACTCTGCCTCGCCCGGCGTCGGGGCGCCGCCTCGCGGTCCGCCCCAGGAGCTCCTTCAGCGGATCCCCGCCGGCTGATACGCACCCGACCCACGAGCCGCCCCGTCGCGGCAGACCGGAGGACGTCGTGCTCCACCCGGACGAACTGGCCCGGCGTGCCCGGCAGCGGGTTGTCGAATTGGCCGCACGCAAGGCGGTCCACCTCGGCGCCGCACTGTCCATGACCGACCTGCTCGCCGTCCTCTACACCCGAGGGCTGCGCTACCGCCCGGACCGGCCCGACTGGCCCGACCGGGACCTGCTCGTCCTCAGCAAGGGCCACGGTGCCTACGGTCTGTACGCGGTCCTCGCCGAACTCGGCGTCATCGAAGCCGACCTGGCCACCCTGCCCGGCCACCCCTCCGACGCCGTGCCCGGCATCGAGGCCGCGACCGGTGCCCTCGGCCACGGACTGTCCCTCGGCTGCGGCATGGCCCTCGGCGCACGGCTGGCCGGCCGTGACCAGCGGGTCGTCGTCGTGACCGGCGACGGCGAGCTCGACGAGGGAAGCAACTGGGAGGCCGCGCAGTTCGCCGCGCACCACCGCCTCGGCAACCTCGTCGCCGTCGTGGACCGCAACCGGCTCCAGCAGGAGGGGGACACCGAGAACGTGAACGCACTCGAACCGCTCGCCGACAAGTGGCGGGCCTTCGGCTGGCGCGTCGCCGAGGCCGACGGGCACGACACGGCCGCGGTCACCGACGCCCTGGCCGGACTCCGGTCCGGCGACGGCCCCGCGGTACTGATCGCGCACACCGTCAAGGGCAAGGGCGTTCCCTTCGCCGAGGGCGATCCCGCCTGGCACATGGGCTCGTTGGACGCGGAACAGCTCCGGACGGCCCTCGCCGGCCTCGGTGCACCCGCCGTCCCCGCCCTGGCGGCCGCGCGAGGTGGCCGGCCGTGACCACCACACCGCTCACCACACCGCCCACCACACCGACCACCCCACCGCCCACCATGCGCACCGCACTCGCCGCCGCACTCGCCGATGCGGTCGACGCGGACCCCGCCCTGATCACCCTGGGCGCCGACGGACAGGCCCTGTTCCAGGGCGTCATGGCCCGCCACCCGCGCCGGTACGTCGACGTCGGCATCGCCGAGGCCAACCTCGTCGGAGTCGCCGCCGGACTCGCCCGCAGCGGACTGCGCCCCGTAGCCGCCGCCATGGCCCCGTTCCTCGTCCGCCGCGCCTACGAACAGCTGCGCCTCGACGTGTGCGTGCCCGCACTGCCCGTCGTCCTGCTCGGCGTCGGCGGGGGACTCGGCTACGGCCCCCTCGGCCCCACCCACCACGCCACCGACGACATCACGCTCATGTCGGCGCTGCCCCACATGAGCGTGCACTGCCCCGCCGACGCCGCCGACGCCGTGTCGGTCCTGCGCAGCGTGCTGTCGTCCGGCGGTCCCGCGTACGTACGGCTCTCCGCGCGCCAGGACCCGCCGCTGCCCGTCGCGGCGTCCGTCGGAGACCCGGGCGCCCCCCGGCTGCTGCGCGACGGCGACGACGTCCTGCTGCTCGCCACCGGCCGCTGCGTGGCCGAGGCCCTCGCCGCGGCCGACGCCCTCGCCGCCGACGGGGTGGACGCCGCCGTGGCCTCCGTGACCACCCTGCACCCCTTCCCCGGGGACGCCGTCCGCGCCCTGACCCGCCGTCGGGCGCTCGTCGTCACCGCCGCGGAGTCCCTGGGCCCCGGCGGCCTGGGGGACCGCACCGCACTGACCCTCGGCCGCGACGGCCCCCCGTTGGTGCGCCTGGAGACCGACCACCGTTACCCGCCGGTCGCCTCCCACGAAGACCTTCTCCACTTCTACGGCGTGGACAGCCGCGGCATCCGGTCCGCCGTGCTCGGCCGGTTCACCAGGAACACGAGGAAAGCGTGACGATGAGGATCCTCTCCAGCGCCCAGGCCTGCGGGTTCGGGCCCGTCTCCAAGCTGGTCGCCATCACCCCCCTGCTCGCCGGCAGCCGCGTCGACTTCGTCGGCCAGGGCGTCGCACTCGACTTCGCCCGGCGCCACAGCCACCGCTTCCACCGCATCACCGAAGGCGACACCAGCCGGCACGAGGACCTCGCACAGGACCTCGCCGACGCCGACCTCGTGGTCAGCGTCATGGACGCCGAGCTCGTCTTCCGGGCGGTGCGCGCCGGTCGCCCCGTGCTCTTCTTCGACAGCCTCCTCGGCTTCTGGCTGACCGACCGCAGCTTCGAGGAGCTGGCGGCGCGCGCACAGCTCGTGCGCTGGGCCGACCACGACACCGCCCGCTACGTCTTCGACACCCTCGCCCCGCACGAGCGCATCCTGCTGGCGCACCTCCTCGCCCGCCGGTCCTACGCGCAGAACTTCCCCGGAGTCCCCGCGCGCATCGCCGCTCTGGCCGCGACGGGCGCCGACCACATCGAGCTGTGCGGTCCCATCGTCGACCGGGGCGCCCTGGAAGGCGCCCTCACCGAACCGCCCCCGGAGCGGCCCGCCGGCCTGCTGATCAACCTCGGTGGCTTCCAGAACTTCTTCCTGGACTACGAGTCCCACAACGCCTACCTCGACCTCGTGCGCCGCTGGGTTTCCGAACTGGCCGTGGCCCGGCCGGAACTCGGCCGCATCCTGGTCTGCGGCGGAGCGTTCCGCCGGGGCGTCACCGAGACCCACGGCGACGTCGAGGTCGAGTACGCCTTCCTGCCCCAGACGGAGTTCCTGCGCCAGCTCGCCCACGCTCCGCTCTACGCCGTCCCGCCGAGCCTCACCTCGCTGCACGAGTCCGTCATCTTGCGCCGGCTCCCGCTGCTGCTCCCCGAGCAGCACTACGGACACATCGCCAACCTGCGGGCCCTGCGCGGCACCGTCGCGGGCGACATCGCGGCCAGCCTCACCGACCTCGGCAGCAGGTTCATCGTCCCCGAGGACGACCTGGAGGGCACCAAGGCCCTCGACCGGCTCACCCGCGAGCTGCTCACGGACGAGTCCGGCTACCGCCGACTCGCCGACCACCTGGACACGCGCCTGACCGCCTACCAGGAGCTGACGGACGAGGAACGCGACGCCGCCGTCGACGAACTCGGCGCCCTGCTCGGCGGACCCGCACTGGCGGAACTCCTGGACCTCGTCGACCTCACCCCCGCCACCGCCGGGAGCACCGCATGACCCGCACCCCCGTCCCGCCCCCGCCCGCCTCCGGCGCCCCCGCGGACCTCGCCGACCTGACCGAACGCAGCGTCGACACCGACGAGGTGGCCCGGCTGATGCTCGCCGCCCACCTGGAACGCACCGGCACCCCCGAGCCCGGTCCCGACCGCGTGCGCTCGACCACCTGGACACCGGCCGGCGCCCGCAAGGTCCGCCGCCGCACCTTCGTCCGGCTCGACATCGACGGCGCGCCCGTCGCCGTCGCCAAGGTCCCGCTGTCCGTCACCGATCCCAAACTCGCCCGGGAGCTGGAGATCCTGCGCGGCTTCCCCGCCCCCGCCCCCCTGGGCAGCCCCGTACCGCTGGACGCCCTGTGCGGCGGGTTCACCATGACCCACCTGCCCGGCGTCGACCTGCCCACCGCCGTCGCGGGCACCGACGGGCCCGGCGCCCTGTGGCAGGTGCTGCGCCCCGCCGTCGAACGGGTGGCCGAACTGCACCTGTCCCCAGGAACGTCCGGCCCGGCCACCACCCCGGACCAGGCCCTTGAGACGGCCGCCGCGTACGTCCGCGAACCCGAGTTCGGCGTCCCGCACGCCGACGAGGCGCTGCGCACTGCCCTGCTCGCGCCCACCCACGGCGACCTGGGTCCGTGGAACGTGCGCTACGACGCCCGCGACGGCTCCGCCCGGGTGCTGGACTTCGAGGACTACCGTGCCACCGGCATCGCCGCCATGGACGTCGTGAACCTGCTCGTCACGACGGCCCTGCCGGTCTTCCCGGACTACCCGGAACACGGCTTCGACTGGCTCTACGACCAGGTCTTCGCCTCCGACCACTGGTTCCGGTCCGTCCTGCAGCAGGGACTGGACCACTACGCCGTGCTCACCGGACAGCACCCCGGCCGCGTCCTCGACCTGCTGCCCTTCACCTGCCAGTGGCTCATCGAGCGCATCGAGGCCGAAGGCCGCGACACCAGCGGGCTCTTCTACCGCACCTTCGTCGAGCGCTACCTGGAGCAGCGCCCTGCGGACCACGGGAGCAGCCATGTCTGAGCAGACCCGCATCACGCCCGCGGACACCGTCGTCATCGGCGGCGGCCCCGCCGGACTGTTCGCCGCGCTCACCCTGGTCCGGGCGGGCCGGCGCGTCGTCCTCCTCGAAGCGGGCGGCGACATGACCGAGAGCCTGTGCCCCCGGCTCGTGGCCCGCATGAAGGGGCGCACGGTCCGCGACGCGGAGAAGTTCCGCCTGCAGTGCGCGCGCTGCACCTGCCTCACCGGACTCGGCGGAGCGGCGTTCCACTTCGACACCAACCTCGGCTACATCTCCTCGCTCACCCGCTCCAAGATCGAGACGGCGCCCGACGGGACGGTCCGCTCCTACAGCGGCCTGGAGCGCGCCCTCGGCTCCTTCGCCCGTGCCCAGGACCTCATCTCCGAGGCGTACCGCATCCTCTACGAGCTGGGCCTGCCGCCCGCCGGACCGGCGCACGAGGCCGACGGCGCCCTCCTCGGCGACGGCACCGTCTTCCAGCACGTCGACACGGCGTACTCGCAGAGCGTCACCGTGGACGACTCCCTCGTCGTCATCGCCCGGCTCAAGGCCGAACTGGAACACGGCGGCGGCAGCGTCCTGCTGCGCCACCGGGCCACCGATGTCGAGCCGCTGACCGGGGGCGGCTTCCACGTCCGCGCCGACACCCCCGACGGGCCCGCCGTGTTCCGCGCCGACGACGTCATCGTCGGCGTCGGCAAGCTCGGCCTTCCCTGGGTGCGCGACCTCGTCGGACGGATCGGCGTACGCCACCGGCCCAGCAGCCGCGTCGACCTGGGCGTGCGGCTTGAGGCGGCCCGCGAGGACCTCGCACCCCTTCTGGACGGCTGCCACAACCCCAAACTGTCGTTCCTCAACGAAGAGGGCCACTCGGTCCGGACGTTCTGCGTGTGCGAAGGCGGTCGCGTCATGCAGTACGGCTTCCTCGACGCCGTCGCACTCGACGGGCAGCACTGCCTGAACCAGCCCACGACCAAGTCGAACCTCGGCATCCTCACCACCGTCGACCTGCCCGAAGGAACCGACGGCACCGAACACGCCGCCGCCTTCGCCCGGCGCGTCGCCGCCCACGGCTCCGGCCGGCCCGTCGTCAGCACCGTCGACGAGCTGGCAGGACGCCCCGCCCCGGACGGACCGCTCGCCACCAGCCTCATCAGCTACCACCACGGCGACCTGCGCGACTGCCTGCCCGCCTCCACCGTCCGCGACGTCCTCGCCATGGTCGACCGCCTCAACACCCTCCACCCGGGGCTCGTTCCCGGCACGGCCACGGTCGCGGCGCCCGTCGTCGAACGCCTCTTCCCCGACCTGGACCTCTCCGGAGACCTGGAGTCCTCCGTCCCCGGCCTGTACTTCGTCGGCGACAGCTCCTCGAAGATCATCGGCATCACGTACGGCGCCGCCACCGGCATGGCCGCGGCCCGCTCCGTCCTGCAGCGCCGGGCCGCCACACCACCTGCGGCCGGCACGGCCACGGCCATGACCCCGGCCGCGAGCGGGGGACCCCGATGATCGTCCTGCCGCACCGCGTGCGCACCGCCACCCCGGCCCGCCCGGCGCACTGCACCACCCCCCTGTCCGCGCCCGCGGCGGCCCTGCTCGACGCGCCCGGAGGCCACCTGGCGCTCGCCGCGCTGACCCATCTGCTGCTCCACCGCTACGGAACCGGCTGGGACGTCTTCGGCGCCACCGGCGCGACACCGCTGTGCTACCTCCCCGCCGAGGACCAGGAGAGCGCCACCCTGGCACAGCTCATTGCCGCCACCCGCGCCGTCGACGCCGCCCTGCCGTTCGACGGCGCACCGTACGCGGCGGTGCTCCCCGCCCGTCCGGACACCGAGCCGCCCGCTCTCGGACGACCCGTCTGGACCGCCGCCGCCGAGGGCCCGGCCCTCCACCTCGCCTACGACGAAGCCCTCGTGGACGCCACCACCGCGCAACACCTGGCCCGGCACCTGGCCCTGCTCGCCGACCGCACGGCGCGGGAGCCCTCGACCACGGCGGGAGCCGTCGACCTGCTCCTGCCGGACGAGCGCGAACTGCTGCTGGACACCTGGAACGCACCACCCACCCCGCACGCGGACACCACCCTGCACCGCATGGTCCGCGAGCAGGCCGCCCGCACCCCCGACGCGATCGCCCTGCGGGACGGCGCCGCCGAGCTGACGTACGGCGAACTCGACGCCGCCTCCGACCGGTTCGCCCGCCGGCTGCGCCCGCACCTCGCCGGGCCCGGTGACCTCGTCGTCCTCACCGGCGACCGGGACCTCGCGCTCTTCACCGCCGTCCTCGGCATCTGGAAGGCCGGGTCCGGCTTCGTCCACCTCGACCCGCACCTGCCGGACCTGCGGGCCGAGGAGCTCCTGCGCGTCACCGCGCCCGCGATCACGCTGACCACCGCGACCGGTCACCGGGCCGTCGCGCACCGGGCCCTCGATGCCGCGGCGTTCCTCGACGGCGCACCGGACCCCGGCGCGGCCGACGGCCCGCCCGCGCCCCCCGACGACCGGGCCCGCCCCGACACCACCGCCTACGTCCTGTTCACCTCCGGCAGCACCGGCACCCCCAAGGGCGTCGTCCGCCCGCACCGCATGCACACCTCGCGCATCCGGCTGGAGCAGGGGATGTACGGCATGGGCCCGGACGACCGGCACCTGCTGAAGTCGGCCATCAGCTTCCGGGAGTTCGTCTGGCCGCTGGCGACCGGCGGCACGGCGGTGCTGGCCGCCCCCGGCAAGGACCGCGACGACCGTCACCTCGCGGAACTCATCCACGACCAGCGCATCACCACGGTCAGCTTCGTGCCGTCCATGCTGCGGCTGCTGCTCACCCAGCCCGCGTTCCGCACCGCGCCCGCACTGCGCCACGTCTTCGTCGGCGGCGAGGCCCTCGGGCAGGACCTGGAGGACGAGCTGCGCGGCCTCGGCTTCGAGGTCCACAACACGTACACCCTCAGTGAGGCGGACTACGTGTGCCACCGCACCGGACCGCTCACCGCCCCCCGGCCCGAGGGCGCGGTCGGGACCGTCGTCGGCGTCCCGCTCGACATGCGGACCTACCTCTGCGACCCGGCGGGCCGGCTGGTGCCGCCCGGCGTCGTCGGCGAGATCCACACCGGCGGACCCGGGCTGGCCGACGGCTACCTCGGCCGCCCGGACCTGACCGCCGAGCGCTTCCGCCCCAACCGGATCGACCCCACCGGCCCCGAGGTCCTCTTCCGCACCGGCGACCTCGCCCGCCACCTGCCCGACGGCCAGATCGAGTACCTCGGACGCGTCGACGACCAGGTCAAGGTCCGCGGACAGCGGGTGGAGCCCGCCGAGGTGGAGACCGTGCTGCGCACGCACGCGGGCGTCGCCGACGCGGCCGTCGTCGGCATCCCTGACCCCGACCAGGGCGCCGTCCTCGCGGCCTACGTCGTGCCCGAGCACGACGAGGTCCCGCCCCAGCGGCTGCGCGAGCACCTCGCCGCCCGGCTCCCGGACTTCATGGTGCCCGCGCACCTGGCCTCGGTCCCCGCCTTGCCGTTGCTCGGCAGCGGCAAGGTCGACCGGGGCGCACTGCGCGTGTCACCGCGCACCCGCCCCGACCTCGACGTGCCCTGCACCCCGCCCGCCACCGCCGACCAGGAGCGCGCCGCCGTCCTCGTGGCACGCGTCCTCGGCCTCGACACCGTGGGCATCGACGACGACTTCTTCGCCCTGGGCGGCGACTCCCTGCGCCTGATGATGCTGCGCGGCGCGCTGGAGTCGGCCAGCGGCGCAGCGATCGCCCTCGCCGACGTCCTCGCCGCCCGCACCCCGCGCGGCCTCGCCCGGCTCCTCGGCGAGGCGACCGGCTCCGTCGCCGCCCGCCGCCCCGCCGAACGCCGGCGCCCGCCGCGGCGCGCCGGCACCGTCCCAGCCCCCCGCACCCGTCCGTCCGAAGGAGGCGAACCCAGGTGAGCGCCCCCCTGCCCGGCCACCAGGCCCCGGCCGCTGCCGCGGACGACGAGTACGCCGTGGCCGTCATCGGCATGGCCGTCCGCCTGCCCGGCTGCGACAGCCTCGACCGCTACTGGGAGATCCTCGCGGCGGGCGAGGACGCCGTCACCCGGCGCACGCAGAAGCCCGGCACGTTCGTCCCGGCCTACGGCTCCGTCCCCCGGCCCGCCCACTTCGACCCGGCACGCTTCGGCATCGCCCCCTCCGAGGCCCTGCTCCTCGATCCGCAGCACCGGCTGCTCCTGGAGGCCGCCGACGAGGCGCTGGAGGCCGCCAACGTCGACCGCGTCCGCACCCCGGCCGTCAGCATCTACGCCGGTGTCGGCCACAACGACTACGAACGCTGGGTGGGCACCGCCCTCGCCGGGCAGCCCGGCGTCGACGCCCAAGCCCTGGAGGTCACCAACCGCGGTGACTACGCCGCCACCCGCGTCGCCTACCGGCTCGGCCTGCACGGCGCCGCCGTGACCGTCCAGTCCGCCTGCTCCACCGCGCTCACCGCCGTCCACCTCGCCGTGCAGGACCTCCTCGCCCACGGCAGCGACCTCGCCGTCGCCGGCGTCGCCGCCGTGCGGGTGCCGGCCCCGGGCGGATACGACGCGCCGCTCGGCGGCATCGGATCGCCGGACGGCCTGTGCCGCCCCTTCGACCGTGCGGCCGGCGGCTCCGTCCCGGGCGACGGCGCCGGCGCCGTGGTCCTCAAGCGCCTCGCCGACGCGGTGCGCGACGGCGACGACATCTGGGCGGTCGTCCGCGGCACCGCCATGAACAACGACGGCTCCGGCAAATCCGGCTTCGCCGGCGTCGACGCCGCGGCACAGGCCGAGGTCATCCGGGCCGCCCTGCACGTCGCCGGTCTCCGGCCGGAGGACATCGACTACGTCGAGGCGCACGGCAGCGGCACCCGCATCGGCGACGCCACCGAGTGGAGCGCCCTCGGCGAGGTCTTCGCCGACGTGGACCACCCCGTCCGCGTGGGCGCCGCCAAGGGCGGCCTCGGCCACCTCCGGGAGGCCGCGGGGCTCGCCGGACTCGTCAAGGCCGTGCTGTCTCTGCGGCACGGACGGCTCGTCGCCACCCCGCACTTCGACCGGTTGCCCTCCGACCTCGCCCGTACGGGTGGCCCGCTGCACCCGCTCGGTGAAGCCCTCGACTGGCCACCTGCCGAGGGTCGCCCCCGGCGCGCCGGAGTCAGCGCCTTCGGCCTCGGCGGGACGAACTGCCACGTCGTCCTCGAAGAGGCCCCGCCCCGGCCCCAGGAGCACGGACAGGGCACGGACGGCGCGCAATTGCTGCTGGTCTCCAGCCACCACCCCGACGCGCTGACCGCCGACCTCGACGCCCTGCGCGACCACCTCGACGGGCACCCGGCGCGTGCGGCCGACACCGCCTGGACCACCCAGACCGCACGCCACCGCCACCCGCACCGCGGCTACGCCGTCGTCACCCCCCAAGGCGGCACGCGGGCGGCCTTCGACGCCGACCGCTTGCGCGTACAGCACGGCCGGGCCCCGTCCGAACCGCCCGAGGTCGTCTTCGTCCTGCCGGGCATCGGCAGCCACTACCCGGGCATGGGAGCCGGCCTCGCCGCCACCGACCCGGTGTTCGCGAGCCACCTGCGGGCCGCCGTCGAGATCGCGGACGCACTGACGGACGGAGCCGTGGGCCGGTCCTTCGCCGCCCCCGTCCCGCGCCCCGCCGGTGACGGCGGCCGCGTCGACCTGCGGGCCCTGCTGCGCCGCGACGGCGCCGCCCGTCCTCCCGTCCGCGCGCTGCGCGAGGTCCACCTGTCGCTGTTCTGCCTCGAACACGCCATGGCCCGCACCCTCATCGACCTCGGCATCCGGCCCGCCGCCCTCCTCGGCCACAGCCTGGGGGAGTGGGTGGCCGCCGTACTGGCCGGCGTCATCGGCCTCGACGACGCCATGGCGGCCGTCGCCCGCCGGGCCGACCTCGTCGTGACGGCCGGGGAGGGCGCCATGCTCGGCGTCCTCGCCCCCGCCGAGGACGTCGAGAAGTACGCCGACGACGACACCTGGCTCGCCGCCGACAACGGACCCGGGCACTGCGTGTTCTCCGGGCGCCCGGACGCGGTCACCGCACTCGCCGGCCGGCTGCGCGACGACGGCTTCACCGTCCTGCCCGTCGACACCGCCCACCCCTTCCACACCCCCCAGCTCACCCGGGCCGCCGACCTGCTGGGCGAGGACATGCGCGACGTGCCGCTGGGCCCGGCGCGCATCCCGATCGCCTCCAGCGTCCTGGGCCGCTGGCTCGACGGGGAGACGCCCACCCCCGCCTACTGGCGCGACCACATGGTCGGCCGCGTCCGGTTCAAGGCCGCCGCCGGGCTGGTCCTGGCCCGCCACCGCGTCCTGATCGAGGTGGGCCCCGGCACCGCACGCCCGTGGATCGGCCAGAGCGACCCCGACGCCGTCTGCGTACGGACCGTCCGGCAGTCCTACGAGCACGTGCCCGACCGGCAGGTCCTGCTGGAGGCCCTCGGCGAGCTGTGGACCCACGGCGTCGAGGCCGACTGGGAGCGCCTGCACCCGGCACCCGGTCGCAGGACCACCCTGCCGCCCCGGAACCTGGTCCGGCGCCGGTACCTCCCCGACACACCGCCGCCCGCCGACCCCTTCGCGCCGTCGGCGCCCCTACCGGCGGCCGGCATGCCCGCGACCGCGGCCGGGGAAGAGCAGAACGGACCGGAGCACCGCCCGGCTCCGGCGGCCGGCCCGCAGCCGCCCTCGACGGTGGGCAGGTACCTCGCGGAGCGCTTCCGCCTCCTCCTCGGCCTGCGCGAGGTCCACCCCGACGACCACTTCTTCCACCTCGGCGGCGACTCGCTGATGGGGGTTCACCTCATCGCGGGCCTGAAGGAACTCACCGGTACGGCCGTGCCCCCCTCCATCGTCTTCGCCTCCGCGACCCTCGGCGGCATGACGCGCGAGGTGGAGGCCTGGCTGGCCGCCGCGGAGCAACGCCGGCCACAACCCCTCGACGACAACGAAAGCCGCAGGCCATGACCCCACCCACCATCGGCGTGCTCGGAGCCGGAGTCATCGGATCCAGCGTCGCCCACGCCGCCGCGGTGGCCGGCTACACGGTGACGCTCGTCGACTCCGACCCCGCGGCGCTCGACACCGCCCGCCGCACCGTCCGCCGCCACCAGCGCCTGGCCACCCTCCTCGGCGGCACGAGCGCCCCGACGCTCGACATCCGCCCCGCCACCGACCTCGCCGCCCTCGCGGACGTCGGGTTCGTCGTGGAGAACACCACCGAGTCGGAGCGGGCGAAGCGGGCCCTCTACCCGGAGCTGGAGAAGGTCCTCGCCCCGGGGACGACCATCGCCGCCAACACCTCTGCGGTCCCCATCGGCCGGCTCGCCGAAGGGCTCACCGACCCGGGACGGGTCGTCGGCGTCCACTTCATGAACCCGGTCGACCGGATCGACATGGTCGAGGTCGTCCGCGGCGAGGACACCTGCGACGCCGCTCTGCGGGACGTCGACCTGATGCTGCGGCGCCTGGGCAAGAAGGCCGTCGTCGTCCGGGACGCGCCCGGCTTCGTGATCAACCGCGTCCTGATGCCGGTCGTCAACCTCGCCGCCGCCGTCGTCGCGGACGGCGTCGCCACCCCGAGCCAGGTCGACGACCTCTTCAAGGGCTGCCTCGGCCACACATCGGGCCCGCTGCGCACCGCGGACCTCATCGGCATCGACACCGTCGTCCACACCCTGGAGGTGCTGCACGAGCACTACGGGACCGACGAGTTCGTCACCCATCCGGCGCTGCGCCGGATGGTCGACCAGGGCCGGCTCGGCGCGAAGAGCGGCCGAGGCTTCTACTCCTACGACGGGAACTGACCATGGCTGCTCCGCAGACCGCCGCCCCACGCCCGCACACCCCCGAGGAAGTCACCGCCACCGTACGGCAGTTCATCAGCCGGCTCAGCGGACGCCCCGGCATCGAGGACGACCGGCCGCTGATCTCCGACGGGGTCCTCGACTCCGTGGCCGCCGTCCAGATGGTCGACTTCGTCGAGCGCACCTTCGACGTCGAGATCGCCGACGAGGATCTCGAACTCGCCAACTTCGACTCCATCCGGGGTCTGGCCGGGCTCGTCAACCGCCGGCTGGCCGCGTCGTGACCGGCTCCGTCCCCGAAGCCCTCCTGGCGGCCCTGCGCGACGACGCGTTCACCGCCGGCGCCACCGCCTGGGAACGCGCGGGAGCCGTCCCGCGCGGGGCCATCGACGAACTGGCCGCCCTCGGCCTGCTCGGCCTCACCGTGGACCCCGCCCACCGGGGCAGCGGCGCACCTCCGGCCGCCGTCACCGACGTGCACCGCCTGGTGGCCGCCGCCTCACCCAGCCTGCACAGCCTGCTCGTCGTCCACGCCATGGTCTGCCACGCGGTGCGCCGCTGGGGTTCCGCCGAACTGCGCGACGCGCTGCTGCCCGAGCTGGCGACCGGCCGGATGCTCGCCGCGTTCGCCCTCACCGAGCAGCAGGCCGGCGCCGACACCGGGGCCCTGACCACCACGATCGAACGGGACGGCGACACGCTGCGGATCAACGGCACCAAACGCTGGCTGTCGTTCGGCCAGATCGCCGACGCCTACCTGGTCTTCGGCAGCACGGACGGGCGCGGCAGCTGCGCCCTGGTGGACGCCGGAGCGGGCGTGAGCGTCGCCGTGGAACCCGTCACCGCGGGGCTGCGCGCCGCCCGGCTCGCCCGCGTCACGTTCGACGGCGCCACGGCACCAACGGCCCGCGCGGTCGCCGGCCCCGGCATCGGCATCCCGTTCGTGGTGACCTCCTGCCTGACGCTGGGCAGGCTGTACGTCGCCGCCGGCGCCGTGGGCGTCGCCGAGGCCGCCCTGCGCCTGGCCGCCGACCACGCGGCCACCCGCGCCCACGGCGGCACCACCCTCGGTGACCGGCAACTCGTCCGGGGCCTGCTGGCCGACGCCGCCCTCGCCACCGACGCCGCCGCCCGCTACGTACGGCAGACCGCCCACGAGGTCGAGGACCGGGAGCCGTCCGCAGCGGTCACCGCCGCCCGCGCCAAGCTGCTGGCCAGCCGGGCGGCGATCACCGCCACCGCGACCGCCTCCCGCCTCCTGGGCGCGGCCGGGCAGACCGAGGACCACCCGCTGGCCCGCCTGCACGCCGCCGCGCGCGTCCACGAGGTCATCGAGGGCCCCACCGAAGTACTCCAGGACATCATCGCCGCCGACCTCCTGCGGGGCCGGCACGACACCACGGACCGCGCCCCGTCCCCTGCGGCGCCGTACAGGGAGGAGGACGACCACCGTGCAGAGCACTGAGCCGCACACCCCGCCGGCCCCGCAGGTCAAATGCGTGGTCTGGGACCTCGACGACACCCTGTGGGACGGGACCCTCCTGGAGGGCGACGACCTCAGCGTCCCCGAGGCCAACCGGCAACTGGTCCGCACCCTCGACGAGCACGGCATCCTCCAGTCCGTCGCCAGCCGCAACGAACCCGACGCCGTCACCGAGCGGCTGCGCGCCTTCGGGCTCGACGAGTACTTCCTGTACCCGCAGGTCGGCTGGTCGGCCAAGTCGGCCTCCCTGCGCACCGTCGCCCAGGAGCTGAACATCTCGCCCGAGAGCGTGCTGTTCGTCGACGACTCCGAGTTCGAGCGCGCCGAAGTGGCCGGCGCACTGCCCGGCGTGCGCTGCATGACCCGGCAGGAGCTGCACGCCCTGGTGGAGACCGGCGCCGTGCTGCCCGCGCGGGTGACCGACGACGCGCGGCGCCGCCGCGCGATGTACCTGGCCGAGAGCAGGCGCCGCACCCACGAGGTGGCGTTCGACGGCCCGGCGGCGGAGTTCCTGGAGTCCCTCGACATGACGCTGCGCGTGCGCGAGGCGAGCACCGCGGACCTCGCCCGCGCCGCCGAACTGACCCAGCGCACCCACCAGCTCAACACCACCGGCATCACCTTCGGCCAGGACGAACTGTCGTCACTCATCCGGGACCCGGGCCACCGTGTGCTCGTCGCCGAACTCGACGACCGCTTCGGCACGTACGGCACCATCGGGCTCGCCGTGGTCGCCACCGGTACGACCGGGCCGGCCGGGGCCGAGCCGCGCGCCGCAGCGCCCCCCTGGACGATCCGGCTGCTGCTGATGTCGTGCCGCGTCATGGGCCGCAACATCGGCACCAGCCTCATCGCCGCCGTCGCCGGACTGGCCGCGGCGCACGGCGCCGGCACCGTCGCCCATTTCCGGCCCACCGACCGCAACCGGCAGATGCTCGTCACCTACCGGTTCGCGGGATTCACCGTCGAGTCCCGCACGGACGACCTGGTCGTCCTCTCCCTCCCCGAGGCGGGCGGCCCGGCCGTGCCCGGCTACGTACGCCTCGTCGTCGAAGACACCCCCGCCGCCCCGCGCGGCACGAGTCAGGAGTCCATCGCATGACCGCCTTCACGCAGACCTGGACCGACACCTTCTCCTCGGTGTACGCGCAGGAGCCGCTCGCCAAGCTCTCCTGGTTCAACGCCTCCCCGGGGCTCGAACTCATCAAGCGCGTCATCGACGGCACCCTCAAGCCCGGCCAGCGCCTCGTCGACCTGGGCAGCGGCCCGGGCGTCGACGCCGTGTTCCTCTCGGTGCAGGGACTCGACGTGACCGGCGTCGACCTGTCGCCCGACGCGGTGGCCCGTGCCCGCCGGTGGGCCGAACTCGCCGGCGCGTCAGCCGAGTTCATACAGGGCGACGTGCTCGACGTACCGCTCCCCGACCACTCGGCCGACGTCGTGACCGACTCGTTCGTCTTCCACAACATGCGCGACGACGCACGGGAGCGGTACGCCGACGAGGTCCACCGCCTGCTGAAGCCGGGCGGTCTGTTCCTGCTCAACTCCTTCTCCGACCACATGGTCGAGGGCACCGGCCCGCGCCGCATCACCAGCGAGGAGATCCTCGCCACCTTCCGCTCCGACCGGTTCACCTGTGTGGGGCTGTACGTCTACCGCAACGTCCCCACCCAGGCCAAGCCCGACCAGCTGCACTGGTTCGGCGAATTCCGGGCCCGCTGATGCGCGTCGTGGTCACGGGCGGCGGACGGGGCATCGGACGCGCCGTCGCCCTCGGATTCGCCGAGCGTGGCGCCCGCGTCGCCCTGATGGCCCGTACCGCCGCCCAGGTGGAGTCGGTGGCCGCAGAGATCGAGGCCCTCGGCGCCGAGGGCCTCGCGCTGCCGGCCGACGTCGCCGACGAACAGCAGGTCGAACGGTGCGCCGAGCAGGTCGACCGGGCGTTCGGCGGCGTGGACGTGCTCGTCAACGCCGCTGGGCTGTTCGACCTCGGCCCGACCACCGGGTTCTCCGTGGACGCCGCCCGCGACCTGCTCGACACGAACGTCATCGGCACCTTCCTCACCTGCAAGGTGTTCGGCGGACGGCTCCTGGAGCAGGGCCACGGCAAGATCGTCAACTTCTGCTCCCTGCTCTCCTACACCGCCTTCCCCGAACGGGCGCTGTACGGGGCGAGCAAGGGCGGGGTCCTGCAGCTGACCCGGAGCCTGGGCGTCGAGTGGGCGGCGCGCGGAGTCAACGTCAACGCGGTGGCCCCCGGCATGATCCGCATCGAGACCCCGCACCCGGCCGCGCTCGCCGAGGACGCCATCGTGGGGCGGATCCCCGCCCGCCGGCGCGGCAGACCGCAGGACATCGTCGGCCCGGTGCTCTTCCTGGCCTCCCCGGAGGCCGACTACATCAACGGCCAGACGCTGGTCGTCGACGGAGGCTGGCTCAGCTATGGATACCTCTGAAAACCGCCCGCTCCCGGGCTTCCACGGCCGGGCGTCCCCGGGTGATCCGCCGCGGCGCGCCGCGCCCGCGTCCGTACCGGGCGGTGCGGACCGGTGAAGGCGGCGGCACGCAGGGAGGCGCTGCCCCTCTACACGGGGTTCCTCACCGGCTGGGGTGCCACCACGTTCGGCACCGGCCTCATGCTGCCGCTCACCGTGGCCTACCTCCGGGAGGTCCTGGGCCTGCCCACCTCCGGCGTCTCGCTGTATTTCGCGCTGTTCGCAGTGGCCGGACTCGCGGTCAACCCGCTCGCGGGCAGGATCGGCCGGATCCACGGCCCCGGTCTGCCCGCGATCGGGGCCACCGTCCTCCAGGCCACCGGCGCGGCCTGGCTGGCCCTGGCGGACTCGATGGCCGCCACCGTGCCGGCCGCCTGTCTCTCCGGCGCGGGCACCGGCGCCTACTACGCGGTCCAGACCCCCCTGCTCACCAAGGTGTTCGGTACCTCGCACCTGAGCCGCGTCCTCTCCGGCCAGCACCGCGTCTCCGCCCTGACCGTGGCCGTGGGAGCGCTGCTCGGAGGCCAGGCCGTGGAACACCTCGGCGAGGGCGGCTACACCCTGTGCGTGGCCGCCAACGCGGCCAGCTACCTGCTGTACGGGGCGACGCTCGTGCGGCTGCGCCCGGCGGAGCGGCGGGCCGCGGGACCCGGTACGCACCGCGCGGACCGCGGCGCCCCGCGCGCCGACCCGGGGGAGCGGGGCGCGGCGCTGCGGGATCCGGTGTTCCGGCGGCTCTTCCTCCTGCAGACGGCCCTGGTCGTCTTCGGGCTGGCCCAGGTGGACGCCGTGGTGCCCGCGATCCTGCGCAACGCGCACCTGTCGGTGTCCGCCGTCAGCATCGTGGTCGCCTGCAACACCGTCGGCGTGATCGCCTTCCAGGGCCTGGCCCTGCGGGTCGTCGAACGTATCGGGTACGTTGCCGCGCTGACGGCGGCCATCTTGGTCTGGGTGGCCGCCATGGCCGCCCTGACGGCCGCCGTACTGGTGCCCGGAACCGGCGTACGCCTGCTGCTCGGTGCCCTGTTCGGGCTGGTTTTCGCAGTCGGGGAGTGCCTGATCGCGCCGAGCGTCCAGCCGCTCGTCGCGCTGACCGCCCCGGCGGCCCGGCTGGAGAGCTACGCCGCCGCCACCTCGCTCGCGCACGGCCTCGGTGCCTTCGTCGCGCCGCTGGTGCTGCTGCCGGTGGTGGACGGCGGCGGGGTCTGGAGCTACCTGTCCCTGCAACTGGGCGGCTACGCACTCGCGTTGTACGCCCTGCTCTCGTTCCGCGGCCGCAGCGCGCGCCGCCTCCCCGCCCCCGTCCTGAGCAAGGAGGCACCCCCTTAGGGCGTGTCCTTCGGATCAGGCTCCCCAGCCACCACGTCCGTGAAGGAGCCGCACATGCGCCCCGAGCCGCCGCGGTACGCACCGCCGGCCGCGACGACGCGGGACGGCCGGCCCGCGCGCGGCGACCTGCCGGGACCGGGCGGGGCCGCCGTTTGGGTCGTCCCCCTGGACTTCGCGCCCGACGCGCATCACGAGCGGGTGCTCGACCGGCAGGAGCGGGCCCGGGCGGCCGCGTTCCGGGACGCCCCCGCGCGTCGCCGCTACGTCGCCTCGCACCTCGCGCTGCGGACCGTCCTCGGCGGATGCCTCGGCATCGGGCCCCGGGAGGTACGCCTGACCCGCGAGCCGTGCGGCCTGCCGCACTGCGACGGGCCGCACGGGCGGCCCAGGACGGCGGGCGACGGGCCGGCCTTCGAGTTCTCGCTGTCCCGAGCGGGCGACCTGGCCGTCGTTGCGCTCGCCGCGGTCACCGTCGGCGTCGACGTCGAGTCACGCGCCTTCCGCCACCCCGACAGCCCCCTCGACGGCATGATCCGGCGGCTGCACCCGGCCGAACGCGCGGCGCTCGCCGAACTCCCGCCCGAGCGCCGGGAGGAGGGCTTCCTCAGCTGCTGGGTGCGGAAGGAGGCCTACCTGAAGGCCATCGGCACGGGGCTGCCCGGCGGACTGGCCGGCCCGTGCGTGGGCCTGGCCGCCGACGCGGCCGCCGACGGGAGGGGGCCGGAGCCGACCACCCGGGGCTGGGCGTTCGTCGACCTCGACCTGCCGCCCGGCCACCGTGCGGCCCTCGCCGTGGCGGCGCCGGACGAGTCGCCGCGTGCGCCGGTCGTGACCGTCCGGACCCTCCGACTGCCTGCGCAAGAATATTAGTGACTTAATTACTGACTAAACTTGACAGCGAGTCATAGAGATATTTGACTCTCTTTTACTCCATCCTCGATCGGCGACTGCGGAACCCGACCGGACCGAGAGGAAGACACGTGACACACGACCGTGCGGGCAGCCGTGAGACGCTGCTCGTCGTGGGGTCGGGCTACCGCGCCGGCCATGAGCGCCTGCTGGCCCAGATGGCCGCGGACGCCGACCTCGTCCTGCTCAACCCCGAACCGCCGACCTGGCAGTTGCACTGGGTCCAGGACTGCGCGGTCTTCGACGCCTCCGCGGGCGGCGACACCGACGACGACGCCCTGCGGGCCGCGAAGGCCCTGCTGGCACGCCGCCGGGTCGCGGCCGTGGTCACCTACGAGGAGACCATGGTCGTCACCGCGGCACGCCTGGCCCGAGGCCTGGGACTGCCGGGCGTGCCCGTCGCCGCGGCCGAGCTGGCACGCGACAAGCACCGCCAGCGCACCCTGCTCGCCGACACCGGCATCTCCCCGACCCGCTCCCACCTCGTCCACGACCTGGACGCGGCCCACCGGGCCGCCCGCGACATCGGCTACCCGCTGATCGTCAAACCGCGCGGCCTGTCCGGCAGCGCCGGCGTGCGCCGGGTGGACGAGGAATCCGAGTTCGACGCCGCTTTCGACGCCGCGCTGCACGCGGACAAGATGGGTCTCGAAAGCGAGGGAATCCTCGTCGAGGAATTCCTGGAGGGTTTCGAATTCGACGTGGACTGCCTCGTCCACGACGGCACGGCCACCCCCGTCTCCTGGGCCCGCAAGATCTGGGCCTACGACCCCTACCCGGTCGAGGCCGGCTTCATCACCGGACACGGCACCCTGGGCCGGGCCGAGATGACCGAAGGCTTCGACCTCGCCTGCCGCAGCGTCCTCGCCGCCGGCATCGACCGCACCGTGGCCCACGTCGAGGTCAAGATGACCCCGGCGGGACCGCGCATCATCGAGCTCAACGCGCGACCGGGCGGCGACATCGCCTCCCGCATCGTGGAGCTGGCCCGAGGGGTGCGCCTGGGCTCCCTGCTCACCGCCGCCGCCCTGGGCCGCGCGCCGGAGATCGCTTCCAGCGGCGACCGCTCGGCCGGCATCCGCTTCCTCTACCCCCGCACCCGCCAGCGCTTCGACGGCCTCGCCGAAGCCCCCGCGCTGCGCGCCCGCCCCTGGATCCACGAGATCGGGGAGCTGCGCCCGCGCGGCGAGACGGTGACGCCCCCTCCGCAGGACCTCTACGGGCGCGTCGGTTACGTCATGGCCACCGGCCCGCACGCCGACGAGGTCGAGGACCGCCTGCTCCTGGCCCACCACGAGCTGCGCGTCCTCGGTACATGACCCCACCGCCCGACCCCACCGCACCACCCCGGACCACGAGAAAGGCCAACACCATGACCGACTGGAAGCCCGAGACGTACGGCCCCCGCTGGAAGAGCGTGTACGACGAGATCGACTGGCCGCAGCCCGAGGGAGCCGTCGACTTCCTCGCCAAGCGCGTCGGCGGCGGCCGGGCCCTCGAACTCGCCATCGGGACCGGCCGCGTCGCCCTCCCGCTCGCGCAGCGCGGCGTCCCCCTCGACGGGCTCGACGCGTCCCCCGAGATCGTCGACGTGATGCGCACCAAGCCCGGCGGCGAGTCCATCGAGGTGTCCATCGGCAACATCGCCGACTTCACCTCAGAGCGCCGCTACTCCCTCATCTTCCTGCTGCTCAACTCGCTGTACGCGTTGCAGACCCAGGAGGAGCAGATCCAGTGCTTCGAATCGGTGGCCGCCCACCTGGAGCCCGGCGGGCTCTTCGTCGTCGAGACCTTCGTGCCCGACCCGACCCGCTTCCGCTTCAACGGCCGCGCCCACGTGTACGACGTCGGACTCGACCACGTCCGCATCGAGGCCGACACCTTCGACCGCGCCACCCAGCACATCAAGGAGAACCACGTCGAGATCCGGGAGGACGGCATCAAGCTCTACCCGGCCTTCCTGCGGTACACGTGGCCCTCCGAGCTCGACCTCATGGCCAGGATCGCCGGGCTCGAACTCAGCGAGCGCTGGGGCGACTGGGGCAACGTCCCCTATGACACGTACTCCGAGAACCACATCGGCGTCTACCGCAAGGCGAGCTGACACCGTGCCGGACGAACGGGCCCCCGCCGCCCTGACCCCGGAGGTGGCCGACGCCCGCTGCGACCCCGGCCTGCCGCCGGCCGGGCCGCACACCGGGCGGCCCCATCCGGTGGCGGCCCTCGTGGACCGGATCGGGGACCTGTTCGTGCCGCTCGGCTTCGACGTCGTCGACCTGCCCCTGCTGGAGTCGGCCCGCGACAACTTCGACGTCCTCGGCTACCCGCAGGACCACCCGACCAGGACCCGCCTGAGCTTCTTCCCGGCCCCCGACGTGGTCCTGCGCACCCACGCCACGTCCGGTGGCCCGCAGGCCATGCGGGCCGCCGCCCCCGGGCCGCTGCGCACGCTGCTCGTGGGCACCTGCTTCCGCAACGAACTCTCCTCCCCCTACTCGGGCTCCCAGTTCACCCAGATCGACGGACTGGTGGTCCAGCCGGGCGCGGGCCTGCCGGACCTCATGGGGCTCTTCGACCGCCTGGTGTGCGGCCTGTTCGGACAAGGACATCCGTGGCGCGTGCGCCGCGGCGACTACCCCTTCGCCTCACCCGGATTCGCCGTGGACGTGGACTGCCCCCGCTGCGTCCCGGGCTGCGACGAGTGCGAGGGCCGCGGGCGCATCGAGATCGGCGCCGGCGGCCTGCTGCGCGACGAGGTGCTCACCGCCGGGGGCTACGACCCCCACGAGGTCGTGGGGCTGAGCTTCGGCTGCTCCGTCGAGCGCCTGCTCAGGCTCACCCACGGACTGACCGACATCCGGGAACTGCTGGTCAACGACGTGCGCCTGCTGGAGCAGTTCGACCACGCCGGCCTGCCGGCGGGGCCGCCGCAGAAAGGAACCGACCGACCGTGAAGATCCCCCTCGCCTGGCTGGAGCACGAGTGCGGCGGCCCCGTCGACCGCGCAGCCCTCCTGCACCACCTCCACGAGAGCGGAGCTCGCGCCGGGCTGCACGCCGATCGCGCAGTGGAGGTCCTGCCCCCGCCCGAACTCGCCCACCTCGGCTCCGTCCGCGGACTGGCCGCCGAGGTCCGCGCCCGCAACCCGGCCGGGCCGACCCCGCCCCCGCGGCCGGCACCCCAGCCGTCGGCGCCCCTCCCGGACGGCCTCGCCCTGGCTGCGGAGGACGGCCTCCCCGGCCGCGTGGCGGCAGCCCTCGTCCGGCTCCCGGGCGAGGTCCGCCTGCCGGACGCGGCAGCGGGCCGGCTGCGCGCGGCGGGCGTGCCGCTCACCGGAACCGTGGCCGACCTGGCGGCGTACGTCGGGCTCGAAACGGGGCAGCCCCTCGGCGCGGCCGACGCCGGGGAACTCGACCTCAACGGCCTTCGACTGTGCTCCGCGGCCCCCGCCGATCCCGCGGATCCCGCCGGGCCGCCCCCCGCAGGACTGCTGCTCCGCGCCGGCGAACGCACCGTGGCCGTCCTCGGACGGGACACCCCGGCGGCAGCCGTCCCCGCCGACGGCCGCGACACCCTGGTGTGGGCCTGGTGGCTCGACCCGGCGGCCGTGCACCCCGCCCCCGGGACCGGCCCGTGCACCGACCCCGACGGGCCCCCCGCCGTACGGGGACACGACCCGCGGTCCTGCGACCGGGCAGTGGCCCGCCTCGTCGCGCTCGTCACCGACTGGGCGGGCGGCACCGTCACGGCGGCCGGCGGGGCCGGCGCGCCCGCGCCCGCACCGCGCGTGCTGCGCCCGGACCCCGGAGAACTGCGCCGCCTGGTCGACCCGGACCTCGACCTCGCGACGCTGGCCGCCCTGCTGGCCGCCGGCGGAGCGGTCGTCGCGCCTCCCGAGGAAGGCCACCCGCTGCACGTCACGGTGCCCGCCGCCCGGCCGGATCTGGACGGTGTCCCCGCGCTGGCGGGGGAGGCCGCACGGGTCCGCGGCTACCCGACGCTGCTGCGCCGACTGCCGCCCTCCGCCGCCGGCCCGTGGCCGGACCGGGCGCGCCTGCTGCGCCGCGGCCTCACCACGGCCGCCCTGAGACGGGGGCTGCAGCAGGTCACCACCCCGGTGCTGCTGCGCTCCGGCGAGCCCCTCGGCGCGGTCGGCACCCCACCGGAGGCCGAGCCCGTCACCGTGCACGGGCGGGCCGGTCTGCGCGCCATGCAGGTGCGCGGTTCGCTGCTGCCCGGTCTGCTCGTCGTCGCGGGCCGAGCGCTGCGCCGGACCGGAACGGCCCACGTCTTCGAAGTCGGCCAGGTCGCGCGCTCCGCCGCGCTCGGGGACGAGTCCTGGCGGTTCGCCGCCGTCCTCGCCGGGGCCGTCGCGCCCCCGTCCCTGGTCGAACCCCGGCCACGGACCGCGGGCTTCGCAGACCTGAACGGCCTCCTGCGGACGGCGGCCGCCGCGGCCGGCCACGAGGCACTCGCGCTGACGCCCGAACCCCACGCGGAGTTCGCGGCGGGCGCCTCCTTCACCGTCCACGTCCGCGGCACCGCGGTGGGCCGCGCCGGGGTCCTCTCCGAGGAGACCGCGGCCCTCGCCGACGCCGCGGGGGAGCGGGTGTGCTGCGCCGAACTCGACTTGCACCTGCTGGGCGGCCCCGCGCCGGTCCCGCCCACCGTGCGGATCCCGGAGCCGCTCCCGCCGCCCGCGTTCAACGTCAGCGTCGTCGTGCCCGAGGCCGTCTCGGCCGGCGAGGTCCTGCGGGTCGTCGCCCGGGCCGGCGGCACCGAGGACCGGCGGGTCGCGGTGAAGGACCTGCTGCAGGGCGGGCAGGTGCCCGCCGGGCACCTCTCGCTCACCGTACGGGCGGAGTTCCTCCGTACGGACGACGGCCCCCTCCGCGACGAACGCCGCCGCCGCCGAGAAGCGGTCCTGCGGGCGCTCGCCGACCGCGGCTGGAGCGGGCGATGACGGACCGGAACACGCCCGGCCGCGAGCACCCCGGGCACGCCGAGGAGGTCGTGGAGCGCTTCACCGCCTGGCTGCGCGCCGACACGTTCACCTGCCTGGGCGCCCGCGCCGCACTCCAGCGCGGTGAACTGGCCACCGGCGTCTACGGGACCCTGGGCGACCGCGAGGACCTGCACCGGCTCCGCACGGACCTCGTACGGTTCGTCACCGGCCCACTGGCGGGCCGCGGACGCTTCCAGTCCTTCGCGGCCATCTTCACGCGGTCCGATCCGGCGGACGAGGAGGTGTTCGAAAAGCTGCTCTGGCAGCAGCTGACCGCACTCCACCGGGCCGACCGCGCGGACCACCCGTGGGCCCGCGAGGTCTCGCCCGACCCGCGCGACCCCCGGTTCGGGATCAGTGTCGGCGGCCACCCCTTCTTCGTCATCGGCCTGCACCGCCGCGCCTCGCGCATCTCGCGGCGCTTCGCCCATCCCGTTCTGGTCTTCAATTCCCACCGCCAGTTCGCCGAACTCAAGCGCACCGGCGTCTACCAGGGAATGCAGACGAAAATACGCGGCAAGGAAGTGGCGCTCCAGGGCGATGTGAACCCGATGCTCGCCGAGCACGGCGAGATCTCCGAAGCACGGCAGTACTCCGGCCGCGCGGTCCCCCCGCACTGGACGTGCCCGTTCGATCGGCACGACTGAAGCCCGCGCCACCGGCCGGACCCGTACCGGGCCGACCACCTCGCCGCCACCCGCCCCCGAGGGCCGGCCCCAGCCCGCCGGCGACTGATGCACCACCGGGTCCCACCCGGTCCGACCTGGTACTGCCCGGTCTTGACCGAGTATATTCACTCGTTCTGTCCCGCAGTCAGTCACAAACAAGGGGAAGCCGCCATGGCGGAATTGCAGGATCTGGGGTCACGGATCCGCCGGCTGCGCCGGGAGGCGGGCCTGTCGCAAATGGACCTGGCCGGGACGGAGCTCTCCCCGAGCTACATCTCGCTGCTGGAGGCCGGCAAGCGGACCCCCTCCCCGGAGGTCCTGGAGCAGATCGCCGCCCGGCTCGGCTGCCCGCCCGAGCACCTGCTGGAAATGGTGGCGACCGATCGGCCCGACACCCTCCAGACCGATCTGCGCTACGCGGAGATCAGCCTGCGCAACGGCGACCCGAAGACCGCGCTGGACACCTTCACCGCGGTCCGCGACGCGGCCGCCGCCCAGGGCAAGGACGCCGTCCGGCTCTCCGCCGAGTACGGCGCGGCCCAGGCGCTGGAGCACGACGGCCGGCTGGAGGAGGCCGCCGAGCGCTACCAGGCGCTGCTCGACCACGCCGGATACGGGCAGTCCCTGGTGCCGCGGCTCGCGGTCGCGGTGGCGCTGTGCCGCTGCCACCGCGAGATGGGCGACCTCGCCCACGCCGTCGACCTGGCCACGAGCACCCTGGAGGAGGCCCGCAGGCTCCGGATCACCCCGACCGTGCTGGGTATCGAACTGCTGGCCACACTCGTCGGACTGCACTGCGAACGCGGCGACCTGCACCGTGCCGCCGCACTGGCCCGGACCGCCATCGAGGAGGCCGAGGGGGTCAGCGACCGCAAGGCCCTGGGCGCCGCGTACTGGAACGCCGGTGTGGTGGCGCACCGCAGCGGTGCGTCCGCCGACGCCCTGCTCCTGCTCGAACGCGCCCTGGCCATCTACTCCGAGGGTGACGACGCCCGTGCCCTGTCCCGGCTGCGCAACGCCTACGCGTCCGTGCTCATGCAGTCGGAGACCGGCGACATCGCGGAGGCCAAGGCGCAGCTGACACGCAGCGCGGAGGCCCTCGCCGACCACGGCAGCACCGTCGACATGGCCTACTGCGAGACCTCGCTGGCCCGCGCCTGCCTGCTGGAGTCCGACGCCCCCCAGGCGGAGCGGCACGCCCGCCGGGCCCTGGAGCTGCTGGGGTCCGGGCACCGGCTGGAGACGGCCCGGACCCTTCTGGTGCTGGCGGGCGCCCAACTGCAGCTCGGCGAAGCGGCGGCGGCCGAAGCCGGCTGCGAGCGGGCCGCGCTCCTGCTGGAGGCCTCCGAAGCCGACCGGCAGGCCGCGTCCGCGTGGAACGACCTCGGCGAGCTGCTGGAGCGCTCCGGGCGCACGGACCGGGCCGTGTGGGCGTACCGGCAGAGCCTGCGCTGCCTCGGCCAGCGCAGCAGCCTGCTCCCGGCCGCCGGCGCGTCCACCGGGGCGTCCGGCAGCGGCGACCTCGGTCAACAGGGGTCGGCCCGGGCATAGATCGGCTGCTGATCCCGTGTTGATCGTCGGCGACTAGCGTCGGACACGACAGGCCGGGACGGGCCGCAACCCTCTCCGGGTTCCCTCTCCCCGGTCCATGCCCCGACGAAAGTAGCGCTCCGCATGTCGCACGTCCCCAGCCGCTCCACCGGTGCCCCCACCCTCGGGGGCGCCGCCACCGGACCATCCCCCCGGCTGACGGCCCGCGCGGTGGTCCTGGCCCTGCTGCTGGCCCTGTGCCCCGTCCACATCGCCCTCGCCTCGACGGCGGACCAGGGCGTCCTGCCGACCGAACACCAGAGCCTGCGCCCCGCGCGCGACATCCCGCTGTGCTGCTGACGCGACCCGTCGGCACCACCGCACCGCCCCCCAGCACCCACCGGTGGACCACCGGTGGTGAACGTCAAGGAGGACCACCCATGTCCAAGCTGCCCATCGCACGCGCCGCCCTCAGCCTGCGGACCCTTCTGGCCGCGGCCGTACTGGGCCTCGCGGGAGCCGGTTCCGCCCCCGACCTCGTCGCGGCGGGCGGTGGCAGCACCATCGCCGTCAACAACACCGGGTCGGACTACACGCCGCCGGGACCCATCATGTGACCCACGCTCCGGGGACGGCCGTCCGCCAGCGCGGGTACCCCGCGCCGGGCAGCTCTTGCGCACCCGGGGTTCCCGTCCCCCGTAACGGGAACCCCGGTCAGGCCAAGGCGGCCAGCAGCTCCGACACATCGGCCGCGTCGGGCAGCCCGAGCCGTGTGAAGACGCCGTGTGCCTGCTCCAGCTGCTCCCTGGCCCGGTACGTCTCACCCAGGTCCGCAAGCGCCCGCCCCATCGCCACCGAAGCCTGCGCCCGGTCGCGCTCCGAGCACACCTCCTCGCAGCGCTCGACCGCCGCGGCCGCGTGCTCCACCGCCTCCGGCACCCGCCCGGTTCGCCGCAGCGTCTCCGCCAGCCGGTACAGCACATGTGCCTCCCGCTCCCGCAGCCCGGCCGCCCGGCACACGGCCAGCGCCTCGCCGTAGCGCACCACCGCCTCCTCGAAGCGGCCCACCCCGTGCAGCGCCATTCCGAGCACGTACAACGCGTAGGCCGCCCCGACCCGGTCCTGTAACTCGTCCATGACCAACAGCGCGGACTCACAGGCGGGAACCGCCTCCGCGGGAGACCCGCCGCGCACCCGGGCCAGCGCTGCGTTGACGCCGGTCACCGCCGCACCGGACCGGTGGCCCAGGGTGTGGGCGAGGGCGATCGCCTCCTCGTAGCAGGCCGCCGCCTCCTCGAAGCGGCGGAGGAACTGGGCGACCAGCCCCAGGTCGTTGAGGGCCTGGCGGAGCGTGTAGACGTCGCCCGCGGCACGGGCCGCCGCCACGGACAGCTCGGCGTGCCGCCCGGCCTCCTCGATCCTGTCCGCGCGCAGGGCGATGCCGCTGCACAGCATCCGCGCCCGCCCGATGGTCCGCCGGCAGCCGCTCAGCTCCGCGGCCTCGGTCAGCGCCAGCGCCACCGGCGCCATCCGCTCGTACCAGACGGCGGGAGTGAACGGGCTGACCGCGAGCAGCAGGTCGACCGCGCCGGCGAGCCGGTCCCCGTCCGCGTCCGGCAGCCGCAGGGTGACGGTGCTCAGCGCGGCCGCCACCAGGCCGTCGATCTCGGCCACCACCCAGGCCCGGGCGGCGTGCACGTCGCCGAACTCCAGCCCGACCGAGCGCAGCGGACCGAACGCGTTCGCCACCGCGTCGCCGGGGATCGCGTGCGGGAAGGCACTGGCGGCCGTCGCCAGCAGGAAGTCCAGCAGCCTGCCGAAGGCCTCCGCCGCCTCCGCGGGGTCGTGCGACTCGGCATGCTGCCGGGCGAAGACCCGCACCAGCTCGTGGAAACCGTAACGGCCCGGCTTGGCCGACTCCACCATCGCGGCATCGGTCAGCGACTCCAGCAGGTCCTCCGCCGTCGATTCGTCGACGCCCAGTGCCGCGGCGGCCGTGGGTACCCCGATGTCCGCCGAACCGGCCAGGGAGACCAACCGGAACGCCCTCGCCTGGGCGTCGGTGAGCTGCTGGTAGCCCAGTTCGAAGACGGCGTCGATGGCCAGCGTGCCGATCCGCAGCTCGGCGATGCGCCGCTGCTCGTTCGCCAGGCGCGCGGTCAGCGTCGCCACCGCCCACGAGGGCCGGGCCGACAGCCGGGCGGCCACGATCCGCACCGCGAGGGGCAGATGGCCGCAGGCCTCGACCAGTCGCAGCGCATCCTCCCGCTGCGCGGCCAGCCGATCCCGGCCGATGATCGCCCCGATCAGCTCCAGTGCCTCGTCGGTGCGGAACGGCTCCAGCAGCAGCTGGGACGTCAACGAAAGGTCGAACACGGGCGACCTGCTCGTGATGACGACCGCGCAACTGGGGGACCCGGGGATGAGTTCACGGACCTGGGCGGCGTCCCGGGCGTTGTCCAGGACGATCAGCAGCCGCCGCCCGTCGATCAGCGACCGGAAGAGCCTGCCCCGGTCCTCGACGCCGTCCGGCACCTGGTCCTCCGGCACCCCCAGGGCCGCCAGGAACCCGGCCAGGACGAAACCCGGTTCCGCCGGGTCGGGACCGTTGCCCCGCAGATCGGCATGGAGCTGGCCGTCCGGGTAGTGGGAGCGCGCCCGATGGGCGACGTACAGGGCGAGGCAGGTCTTGCCGACGCCCCCCATTCCCGCGGCGGCCAGCACGACCGGTGTCCGGCGCACCCGCTCGGTCAGCAGCGCGTGCCAGACGTCGACCTGATCGCGCCGTCCGACGAAGTCCGGCGCGTCGTACGGCAACTGGGCGGGCACCACGCCCTCGGTCCCGCCCCCCACCACGCCCGGCCCCGGCGGCGGCTCCGGCGCTGACGCCGCGAGCGACTGCACTTGCTCCGGCGCCGCGATCGACTGCACCGGCTCCGGCCCGGCCTGCACGGGATCGCCCACGAGGATCCGACGCTGCACCTCGGTCAGCTCCGGCCCGGGCTCGATGCCCTGTTCCTCGATCAGCAGGTCCCGCACCCGGCCGAACACCGCCAGGGCATCGGCCTGCCGCCCCGCCTTGTGCAGCGCCCGCATCAGCAGGCCGTAGGGACGCTCCCGCAGCGGGTGGGCCTCGGTCAGTTCGACCAGATCCGGAATGGCCGAGCGGTGCCGACCCAGCGCCAGGGCGAGCTCGAAGTGCTCCTCGCACAAGGTCAGCCGCAACTCCTCCAGGCGGACCCGCTGCCGCTCCGCGAACGGCCCGGGCACCCCGGCCAGCGGCTCCGCCTGCCACAGCTCCAACGCCTGTGCCAGCAGCCGGGCGCCCTCCGCCGTCCGGCCGTCGGAGGTGGCGTACGCCGCCGCGGCCGCCAGCCCTTCCGCCCGGCAGAAGTCCAGTGCCCCGTCGGGCACCGTCAGCCGGTAGCCGTCACCGGCCAGCTCCAGGGTGGTCGGCGCGGCGTCCCCCGGCTCCAGCAGCTTGCGCAGCCGCCACACGTACGTGCGGACGGTGGTGACCGCCCGGGCGGGCGGCTCGTCCCCCCACAGTGCCCCGACGATCTGCGCCATGGAGACGGGCTGGTTCCCCCGCAGCAGCAGGAGCGACAGCAACGCCTGCTGTTGCGGCGGCCCCACTCGCAGCTCGACGTCCCCCCGGTACGCGCGCACCGCGCCGAGTATCTCGAATCGGAATGCTCCGGCCACGTGGTGGCTCCCCTCGCAACAGCCAGTACCAACGCAGGCACGTGACGCCTGTCGTCCTCTGCAAGACGCGACTCGCCGGGCCGAGGATCCGCTCTTTCCGGCCGTGATGATGACGAAAACGACACGTCGCCGCAGTTCGGGCGGCCATGATCTCGGTGATCAGGCCCCTCCAGCAGCATCCCTGATCCGGTCGCGGACCGGACGGACCGCGTCGAGACCCTTCCGGTCGAGGTGGAGCTTGCCGGGGAAGACGGGGCAGGAGCCCCGCAGCTGAGCGCTGCGCCGAGCCCGTGGGCAGCCGATCCGAGTGCGGTGGTTGTGTGGCCTTGGGTGGCTGACGATCACCTGGCGGCCCAGATGTGGATGGCCGCGAGGTGGATCCAATGGGTCAGCAGTGAGCCCGAGCACGGATGTTCAGACCGGCCCTCTCACGAACGCCGCCGGGGGAGGCCCGAGGCGGATCCGGGGACGTGATCCCTCCACGAAGACCGTGCCCCGCCCGGCGGCATCAAGCCGGGTTCATGTCCTCAGCCCGCCGGCGGGGGCCGACCTCTCGGTGCCGCCGGTACGGCCGAAGGACCTGAACCCGTACCGGGATTCAGGCCGCGACGAGCTCCTGCTCGCGGTCCGGCGTTTTGACCCTGGGCTTCTTGTTCGGCAGCGAGAGCCGGAAGACCTTGCGCCACGCGGAGAACACCTGCTTGGGCAGCGGCCCGGTGACGTACTCCAGCTCGTACTTTTCGAACAGCGCGCGCACCTTCACCGCGACCTCGGCGTACCGGTTGCTCGGCAGGTCCGGGAACAGGTGGTGCTCGATCTGGTGCGACAGGTTGCCGGTCATGAAGTGCATGGCCCTGCTGCCGCTGATGTTCGCCGAGCCCATCATCTGGCGCAGGTACCACTGGCCGCGCGTCTCGCCCTTGATCGACCGGCGCTCGAAGACCTGAACGCCCTCGGGGAAGTGCCCGCACATGATCACCGAGTGGGACCAGATGTTGCGGACCAGGTTCGCGGTGAACGTGGCGGCGAGCGTGGTGAGGAAGGACGGGCCCGACAGCAGCGGGTGGATCACGTAGTCCTTGAGCACCTGCTTGCGGATCTTGCGGCCCACGGCCCTGGCCCGCGCGCGGAACTCCGGGGTATTGCGGCGGCGCTTGTGCAGGTTCTTGCCGAGCTCCAGGTCGTACGCTGCGATGCCGTACTCGAAGAAGCAGGCGTTGATGAAGTTCCACAGCGGCTGGCCGAGGTGGAACGGGTGCCACTTCTGGTCCTCGTCGACGCGCATGATGCCGTAGCCGAGGTCGTTGTCCTTGCCGATCACGTTGGTGTACGTGTGGTGCAGCTCGTTGTGCGAGTGCTTCCACTGGTCGGCCGGCGAGACGTGATCCCATTCCCAGGTGGTGGAGTGGATCTTCGGGTCCCGCATCCAGTCCCACTGGCCGTGCAGGATGTTGTGGCCGATCTCCATGTTGTCCATGATCTTCGCCACGGACAGCCCGGCGGTGCCGATCAGCCACGCGGGCGGGAAGAACGAGAACAGCAGCACGCCCCTGCTGACCAGCTCGATCTTGCGCTGCGCCGAGATGACCTTGCGGATGTAGGCGGCGTCCTTCTCGCCACGGCTGGCGATCACCTCGTCGCGGATCGCGTCCAGCTCGCGGCCGAGCTCCTCGATCTGCTCCGCGGTCAGGTGTGCGGTGGGGTCGATGGCGGTCAAGGTGCTCCTACCGTTCGATGTCGCAGGGGCCCGCCGCGGCGGACACGCAGGTCTGGATGAGGACGCCCGGCTCGGCCTCGGTGATCTCGCCGGTGCGCAGGTCGCGGACGGCGCCGGCCTTGAGCGGCGTGACGCAGCCGAAGCAGATGCCCATGCGGCACCCGGACGGCATGAGCACGCCGGCCTCCTCGCCGACGTCCAGCAACGGCGTGGCGCCGTCCGCGTCGACGGTCTTGCCCGTGGCGCTGAACGTGACCTCGCCGCCCTCGCCGGCGACGACGATGCCGGGGCGGAAGCGTTCGGTGTGCAGGCGCTCTTGTACGCCGTGTTCGCTCCAGAGCCCTTCGGCGGCGTCCAGCAGGCCCGCGGGCCCGCAGGCCCAGGTCTCGCGCTCGGCCCAGTCGGGCACCAGCTCGTCGAGACGGGTGATGTCGAGCATGCCGTCCGTGTCGGTGTGCACCTCGGTGAGCCGCAGCTTCTTGGCCGCGACCAGGTCGTGCAGTTCGCTGCGGAAGATCACGTCCTGCGGCTGTGGCGCGCAGTGGACCATGACGACGTCGTCGAACTCGATGTCGCGCAGCATGCCCATCACGGGCGTGATGCCGCTGCCGGCCGTCAGGTAGAGCACCTTGGCGGGCTTGGCCTGCGGCAGCACGAAGTCACCGGTTGCCTGGTCGAGCTGGACCAGCGTGCCCGGTTTCGCCCTGCGGACCAGGTGGTTGCTGACCTTGCCGTCCGGGATCGCCTTCACGGTGATCGTGACGCGGCCGTCCCGGCGGTTGGTCGGCGAGGTGAGGGAGTAGGCACGCCACAGGCGCCTCCCGTCGACGTCGACCCCGATCCGCACGTACTGACCGGCCGTGTGACCGCGCCAGCCCCGTCCCGGCCTGATCACGATGGTCGCGGCGTCACCCGTCTCGGGGTGCACGGCCTCGATGCGCCCACGCAGGTCGGCGCCCGCACGCAGCGGGCTGACCAGGTCGAGGTAGTCCGACGGCAGCAGCGGCGTCGTGACCATCTCCAGCAGTTTCCACGCCCTACTGCGGAGGGCTGCACTCGTCATGGCTCCAGCTTGCTGTGCCTCAGGGCGTAAGATCCTAACCGTAGGGCGTGAATCTGATCGGCAGAATTGTTCGCAGGGAACAAAAACGTGAGCCATGTAACCCGGAGGGCCAGCGAGCTGGCCCTGGATGAGACGACGGTCACCGTACTTCGGGCCGCGCTGAAGACCACCGCCGACGAGGTCGTCCAGGCGATCATCGACGAGGTCCCTCCCTACGCCAACGCCCTTTCGGGACACATGGGCGCCACCATCCGCCGCGCCGTCCGCACCGCCCTCGGGCACTACCTGGACCTCGCGAGCGGGAACGCCACGGGCGGCGACGGCGGTGACGCGGCCTACGAGCTGGGGCGCGGCGAGGTCCGCGACGGCCGTTCGATGGACGCTCTGCTCAGCGCCTACCGCGTCGGCGCCCGCGTGGCCTGGCGATGCCTGGCAGCGGGGGCGGTACCCGCAGGTCTGCCCGCCGCCGAGGTCGCCAAGTTCGCCGAGCTGACCTTCGCCTACATCGACGAGCTCTCCGCCGCGAGCGCCGCGGGCCACGCCGACGAACTGGCCGCCCGGGGCCGGGACCACGAGCGCCACCGGGAACACCTGGCCCGCGACCTCCTTGCCGACGCGAGCCCGGACGTGCTGCTGGCCTCTGCTCAACGGGCCGGGTGGCAGCCTCCGGTTTCGCTGACCGCGGTCCTGCTGCCCGCTGCCCAGGCCCGGCCTGCCTACCGCGCGCTCGACCCGAGCACCCTCGTTCTCGACGATCTGCCGGACGCCACCGGTGTGCTGCTCGTCCCCGATGCCGACCGGTCACATCTCTTGCGGCAGCTGACCGACCGCACCGCCGTGGTCGGCCCGGCCCGGCCATGGACCCGAGCGTCCGCCTCGTACGCACGAGCCGCACGCGCCCGCTTGCTCTCCTCCGATATCCGCGACACCGAGGAC
Source organism: Streptomyces sp. NPDC059456 (assembly GCF_042750055.1). NCBI lineage: Bacteria > Bacillati > Actinomycetota > Actinomycetes > Kitasatosporales > Streptomycetaceae > Streptomyces > Streptomyces sp. NPDC059456. The sequence goes on along the minus strand of NZ_JBHYVA010000003.1, from coordinate 13,383 downwards.
CACCTGCCCGAGCTGGTGCTGAGTGCCGACGCGGACGTGCTCGCAGACCTGCGTGCCCGAGCCCTCGCACCGTTGCGGACCTTGCCCGTCGCGACCGCACGGCGGCTGGAGGAGACGTTGCGGGAGTGGCTGCTGCACCAGGGCAGGCGGGACGAGGTGGCGGCGGCGTTGTTCGTCCATCCACAGACCGTCCGGTACCGGATGTCGCAGCTGCGGGAGCTGTTTCCGGATCTCGCATCGCCACACCGGGTCCTCGAGCTGACGCTGGCGGTCGGTCTCCGGGTCGGCTGACGCGTACGTCGACCGTCCACGGCCGAGTCCACGAGCAGTCCAGGAACCGTGCCTCGTTCTCGGTGCCGTCAGCCAGCTCATGCGGCCCGGGGGAGAGCCGTATTGGCCAGCTGAGAGCGGGAAGAGCGGACAAGGCCTCGGGAAGCCGGCCGGGGGCGCTGTTCTGGCACGACCTGACCTACGGGCGCGCGCCGGGCAAACAGGAGCCCACAGGTCCGGTGCCAGATGACGCCGAGCTTCGCGAGGGCGCCGATCCGCCCGTCGAAGATCGGATGATCACTGCGGGCGATGCCGACCAGCGGCATCCGGGTGAGCTGCCGCGTCCGGATCTCCGGGTCCAGGTGCCCCAGGACGCCCAGTTCGACGTCCACCCAGCCCTGCCGCAGCCCAGGGCCGCCCTCCACCGACTCCGGCAGGAAGACGACGTCCACCTGCGGGGCCTGCGCGTGGATCCGCTCGGTCAGGCTCCCCGCCGGTCCCACCAGCAGCAGGTCAGCGGCCTGCACCGTGAGGGATGCGCTGGAGGTGCACGGCGTCGAAGCCGGCACCGGGCCGCAGCACGTCATCGCAGCCGCGCAGCAACGAGGCGACGTCCTCCCGCAGTTCCACGGCGCGCGGCGTGGGCACCAACCCCTGGCCGGCCCGGACGAGCAGCGGGTCACCGACCACTCCAAACACGCTGTGCGCATCACCGGGCTCAGACGCCGAGTGCGGCGAGCGCGGAGAGCTGCTGTCGCCGAGGGAGCCGGGCGGCGTCGGCAGGCCGCTGCGGCTCGCCAGCCACCGCACCGTGGTGTGGTCCGCTCAGCGGTCGTCCGCAGGTGCCCCTTCGGGTCCGAGGGTGGTGTACGCGGGCTGGGCCGGTGCGGGGTGTCTGCGACGTCTGGCGATCAGTGCCGACAGGCCCAGGCCGCCGCCGACGAGGGTGAGCAGCGCGCCAAGTGCGATGGCACCGGCTGCCACCAGAAGCCAGTTCGGTTTGGGGACGACTCTGCCCCGGATGTCCGCGGTGTTGAACGTGCCGGGGCGGCCGTCGGGGAAGTCATGGTCATATGCGACGGCCCGGTTGTCGCCGAGGGCCAGGACCCGGCCCTCTGGGACCTGGACGTCGAAGGCCGCGACCGATGGCCGGCTCCCGGGCGGCAGGTACGGTTCGGCGAGCGGGTTCCCGTTGAGCATCAGCGTGCGGTCGCCGACCTGGTACGAGAGCCGGTCCCCGCCGACCGCCACCACCCGCCCTCCGACACCGACGGCGCCGGCCGGCCGGCCGGTGGAGAGCACGACGACATCACCGCGGTGCACCCGCTCCGCACCGCACAGCTCGTACCAGAGCGCCGCACCGCGAGGAGAGGACGGCACCATGGACTCGTCGCCCATGCGCAGGCCGTCGTACCCGCCCGAAGGCATCGACCGGCCGATGGCCACCAGCGCGGCGAACACCATCGCCACACCGAACACCACCAGCACGAATCCCCAAACTCCCCGTCTGTGCCCCGGCCTGCGCCCCATCAAGTCCCCCAAGATCGCGTACGTGTTCGAGAAGGGTACGGGGCCGGATGGGGGCGAGCCGATGCGAGGGGCCGCGTACCGGCTGATAGGTGTTACGGACTCTCATGCGCGGGCATCGGGGCGTTCGTCGGATTGAGGATGCCGAGCTGGGCTGGGTGGGGCGAGTGCCGCGTTCGCTCGGAGCGGTCCGGAGGAGGGGCTCTTCCTGATCGTTGGCGCCGGGTTCCGCAGCACGCCGCGCAGGGGTCGGTTCAACAGGCATGGACCAACAACGGCAGCGCTGCGCACCAACAGCACTATCAACGTTATCGGCCACATGTTTCCATTGATGCTATCGCTGATAACGTTTGGATGGTTCCAGTGAAAACGTGAGGAGAGCTGTCATGACTCAGGAAGTCGCTGCGGGGACGAGGTGGTCGAGTCCCTGCGCACTGCCCGTCGCGGCCTCGATCGAGCGCGGCAGCATGATGCTCTCGTAGGCGCGGACGGCGTCGTCGACGCTGGATTCGGTGACGAGGGCGTGGGCGAGGTCGGAGCCGTCCAGCATGGCGAGATTGGCACCCAGTCCAACCGGGGGCATCAGGTGCGCGGCGTCGCCGAGCAGCGTGACGCCGGGAACGTGCTCCCAGGTGTGCGGGGCGGGCAGGACGAAGAGGGACCGGTTGACGAACCCGCTGTCGCTGTTGCGCAGGAGGTAGCGCAGGCTCTCGTCCCAGCCGTCGAACATCCTCAACAAGTGCGTCTGCACGGCCCGTTGGTCGCCGAGGTCGATACCGGCAGCCATGTGCCAGTCCTGCGGCGCACGCAGCGCAATGTAGGCGCGGATGTGGCCGTTGCCGTTGCGCTGGGCGACCAAGGACCTGCCGGCGCCCTTCGCCAGCATCGATCCGTTGCCGACCAGCCGCGCGAGGTCGGGATGGCGGGTGTCGCACTGGTCGAATCCGGCCTCGACGAAGGTGACGCCGGTGTAACCGGGCACGGCGCCCGACAGGGCCGGGCGGACACTCGACCAGGCGCCGTCGGCACCGACCACCAGATCGAATTCCTCGGCTGTGCCATCACTGAAGAGCAGCCGGCAAGTGCCGTCCGGCAGCGGGCTGACCCCGGTGACGGCGCGGGCCCACCGCACCGTGCCCTCGGTGATCGAGTCCAGGAGCAGTCCGCGCAGTTGGCCTCGGTCGATCTCCGGCCGGCCGCCGGCGGCGGGCGGACCCTGATGCGCCAGGAGGGCGGCGTTGGCGTAGTCGAGCACGCGCCACTCATCGGCCTCGGGGCGGGCGAGGGCGTGGAACCGGTCGAGGAGCCCCGCCGCACGCAGGGCGGCCTGACCGGTGTCGGCGTGCAGGTCGAGGGTGCCGCCCTGCGGGCGGGCGTCGGCGGAAGCCTCGCGTTCGAAGACGGTGACGGAGCGGCCGTGTTGCTGCAGGACTCGGGCGCAGGCGAGGCCGCCGAGGCCGGCGCCGACAATCGCGATGCGGGGACCACGAGCAGGGTTCATGGGAGTGTCCCTCGGGAGGTGGGTGAGTCGCCGGAAGGTCCGGCCTCACCAAGAAAGCACACTCACTAAATAAGTACAACGACTCAACTTTTGCAATCACTTCACAATCGGGTACGATATGCAGGTGACCGAACCGACCGGGCGCCGCGAGCGCAAGAAGGCCCAGACCCGCCAGTCCCTGGCCGACGCCGCGCTCGAGCTCTTCCTCGACCGCGGCTACGACCAGGTCGGCGTCAAGGACGTCGCCGACGCCGCCGACGTCTCGATAACCACCTTGTTCAAGCACTTCTCCGGCAAGGAAGCCCTGGTCTTCGACCAGGACGACGACCTGGAGGCCGCGCTCGTTGCCGCCGTGCGCGACCGCACCCCCGGCACGTCGATCCCGCAGGCACTGCGCGAGCACATCCTGCTGAAGCAGACCCAGTTCGCCGTCCATGCCGCGGACCCACGATTCGCCGACTTCACGCGCATGGTGCAGGAGACCCCTGCGCTGCGCGACTACGCTCACCGCATGTGGACGCGCCACGAGGCAGCGCTGGCGCGGGCCATCGCCGAGGCTGTCGGCGCGCCCGAGGACGACGTCAGCTGCGCCGCCCTGGCTCATTTCGCCCTTGAGGCCCGCAGCCTCATCCTGCGGCACTCCGAGCCGCACCGCGCCGCCGACGATGCCTTCGCATTGCTCGAACACGGTTGGGCGGCCTCCCACCCGGGCAGCTGACCCGGTCCGCGCGGAGCCCTGGTGTGCGTGGACGCGTTGCGCGCCCTCACAGGGTCAACCTGAGCAACTACGGCGCCACGCAAGCCACCTGAACCGACATCCAGTCAGACAAAACGGCCGAATCTGCTGAACAAGCCCTTGGCGTGGAGGGCTTCCCCAGCGGCCGGAGGCGCTGCGGTCTCTCACGCGGCCGGAACTCCTCCGGAGGGTGCGGGTGGAGCCGGCAGGTGGAGAGACCATGGCCGACCTGCACGACCTGGTAGCGGATCTGGTGCCTGCCCTGGATAGGGACGACAGGCGTGCCCTTCCCGGGGAGACGCTGGACATCGAGGTGGGCACGCGCCACGAACTCACGCTGCACCCAGCCCACGTCCACGGCCTCACCCAGATCCTGCGTCGGGCCGTCGGCACCATCGGGGCTCGCAGTACGCCCGGCGGCGGCCGGTGCTTCCACTGCGACGGCGCCGACCGCGCCCGTCCACTGTGGGAGCCGGCCGCCGGACAGGCCTGAACGACTGGGCAAGCTCAAGGCGACCCTGGGCAAGCCACCCGCGAGAGGCGGCTTGCCCGGGCATTCGGCTACGAGCTCTCCCTGGGCGCACTCGGGGGCGAACGGCTGAGCGGCACCATGCAACGCTGCTCACAGCACGAGCGCTCGCGCCGGGATGGGCGGCGACAGGCGTACGCAGCGTTCGTGGAGGCTGCTGTGGATTGCGGCGAGGGTATCGGCACCGTCCAGGCGAATGGTGGAATCCCCGGCGACCACCACGGGCCTGTAGGGGAAGCCCTGTGAGCCGGCGGCCCTTGCGCGGGTGCTGGGGATCGAGGGTGGCTACCCGCGCTGTCCCAAGTCGCTCCTGCGCAGCGGCGCCTGGAATCCGGAGCAGTGGCTGCCGGCGGACGCCCAGCCGTCCTCGGCCGAGGTGACCCCGGCCCAGCTGCGGATGCCGGAGCTGACGATCGCCGACATCGAGCAGGCGGAGGCGGACTCGCTCACGTACCGGTACGGGTATCGGGCCGATCCGTTCCGAAGCGGGGCTCACCATTCATCGGCGCGGTCGGAGGGTGCGGCGGGCACGGCGGGCAGCGGCCAGGTCGAGTATGTCGTCGGCGGCGATCCGGGGCGGGCCGTCGGGCCCGTCGGCGTTGCAGCGCGGCATCGGACCCCGGTGCCGGCCGGCCGACGCGGCTTCGGCGGCGACGCCTCGGTCGAGGGCGGCGGCGAGCATGCCGGCGAGCTCGCGGGTGCGGTGGGTGACGGTGTCGGCGGCGTGCCGGGCGATCTCTGCGGGGCAGTGGCGGCGGGTGGGCGGGCGGGTGCGGGTGGCGGGTGCCTCCGCGGGCGCAGTGGCGGGGAGCTGCCCGGCGCCGCGGTGCCCGGCGTCGAGCTCGTCGGCGAGGTGGCGCAGCACCCCGGCGGCGGTGGCGCGCGGGAGGTTCGAGCGGACGTCGGCGGGGCCCCGGTTCGGAAGGGCGACGATGAGGCGGTGAGTGTCGAGGGAAACGAGGGTGACGACGTCGGGGGTGCGGGACACGGGGCGAGGCTCCTGTCGGGGTCGGGGCGCTGCTCACGCGCGCGGCAGGAGCGCGGCAGGAGCCCAGGCAACGCAACTTCTAGTTGCGATACGGTGGAGACTGACACGCGATCGCTCGCTAACGCAACTAGGAGTTGCAATGGAGTCGGACTCCTCCGGACCCGTCCGCCCGGTAGGGCGCGGCCGCAAGGCGCGGGCAGCGGTGCATGCCGCCACCCTCGCCGAGTTGGTGGACCGGGGGTTCGCCGAGCTGACCATCGAGGGCGTGGCCCAGCGGGCCGGGGTGCACAAGACGACGCTCTACCGGCACTGGAAGGACCGCGCGAGCCTGGTCGTCGACGCGCTCGCCGAGCACCTCGCCACCGACATCCCCATTCCGGACACGGGGGCCGTCGAGACCGACCTCCAAGCACTCGCGCGAGCACTCGTGCAGAGCCTGACGGGCCCGGTGGGCCGGGCGGTGCAGGCCGCGCTGTTCTCCGACGCCGGCCGGCTGCCAGAGGTCGCCGAGGGGCGGCGCCGGGTCCTCTCCGACCGGTTCCGGCGAGCCGAGCCCGTGGTCGTCCGTGCCATCGAGCGGGGTGAATTCCCGGCAGGGACGGATCACGTCGCGGTGTTCGAAACCATGGCAGCGCCGATCTACTTCCGGCTGCTGGTCGGCTCCGGTCCGGTCGAGGAGGGCACCGCCGACCAGGCCGTACGGATCACACTCGCCGCCGCCCGCGCGGGCGCGCTGACACAGGGCCCCGCCGTCACGGTCAAGGCAACCCCTCGGGCACTCTGAAGCTCTGGAAGGGCCGCGGCGACGGCAGCTTCGGCGCCGCCGCGAACGTCACCGGCGGCTGGAACTTCACGCAGACCACGGCGGCGGACTTCGACGGCAACGGGAAGGCCGACCTCGTCGCCCGCGACGACACCACCGGCGACCTCACCATCTGGGCCGGCCGCGGTGACACCGTCTTCGGCGCCGCCACCAAGCTCACCGGCGGCTGGTAGAGCCCCGCTCCCCGACCGACCGACCGACCGCCGCCCGGACCGGACACCACACCACCGGGCGGCGGCCACGTCCCCGACCCGAGGAACGCTCCGATGCCCTCTCCCAGACGCGCCGTCCGCCGGATCAGAACCACGGCCCTGCCGCTGCTCCTCTCGCTGGCCGCAGGCACCCTGGTCACGACGAACGCCACCACCGCACACGCCGCGACGTACCCCACCGTGCGCGAGGCGTTCAACAACACGGCGATCAGCCCGGACAGCGAACCCGCAGCAGCCGACTTCGACGCCGCGGGACGCAGCCTGTCGGCCACCGACCTCGACAGGGCGGGCTGGCGCCGGGGCACCAGGGTCACGATCGCCGGAACGACCTACACCCGGGCCGATGTCGCCCCCGGCCAGCCCGACAACGTGCTGGCCACAGGCCAGACCATCGCGATACGGGGCGCCGGTAACGCACTGGGATTCCTGGCCTCGGCCACGTCCGGCCCCGCCACTGCGCCCGTCACCGTGACCTACACCGACGGCACATCGGCGCAGCAGACCCTGGAGATCGCCGACTGGACCTCAGGCGCGACGACCACGGCCGCCCTCAGCCTGGACCACCGCAACACCCCCTCCGGACAGCAGACGGCCCCCGCCCGCCTCCACGCAGTCACCGTGCCGCTGGACCCGCGCAAGAACCTCGCCTCCGTCACTCTGCCCAGGACCGGCAGCTCCGCCGCGCCGGGCGCCCCCGCGCTCCACGTCTTCGACCTCTCCGTACGCAGCACACCCGCCGCCCCGGGCGGAAAGTTCTGGGCAGGCAGCTGGGGTGCCTCCTTCGGGTCCGCCCAGCTGCTGGCCCAGCCCGGCTGGGCCCAGCAGACCCTGCGGATGGTCGTGAACCCCCACACCAGCGGGACCACCGCCCGTATCCGGTTCGCCAACACCTTCTCCCCACAGCCGATCCGGCTCGGCCACGCGACGGTCGCCGCCCAGGCCCCGGCGGGCGGCGCGGCCGCCGCCCAGCCACCCGTCTCCCTGACCTTCGGCGGTGCACCGGAGACCACCCTTCCCGCCGGCGCGGAGACCTACAGCGATCCCGTCACCATCCCCGTCACCGCGGGAAGGAACCTCCTGGTCAGCATCTACCTCCCCGACCAGGTCACGGTCGTGCCCACGCACGACTACGCCCTGACGACCTCCTACATCGGCAACCGGCAAACGGGCGACCACACGGCCGACACCGCCGCAACGGCATTCCCCGGCACCCTCTCCCACTGGGCCCTGGTCAGCGGCATCGACGTCGCCACCACCGAGAACATCGGAACGATCGTCACCCTGGGCGACTCCCAGACCGACGGCGCCCACTCCTCCCCGGACCACAACCAGCGCTGGCCCGACCACTACGCCGCAGCGCTCAACGCCACCTCCCAGACCGCCGGCGTCGTCAATGCGGGCATCAGCGCGAACCGGCTGCTGACCGACCGCACCGACAGCGCCGGACCCAGCGCCCTGAGCAGACTGGACCGGGACGTCTTCGCCCAGGGCAACGTCCGTACGGTCGTCATCTACGAGGGCATCAACGACCTTGCCCATGACAACGCCTCCGCGCAGTCGGTCACGGACGCGATCCGCCGCATCAGCGCACGGGCGAAGGCACGCGGCATCCGCGTCGTCGTCGCCACCCTTCCCGCATTCGGGGGCTACTACGCCTACAGCGACGCCAAGGACACCGCACGCCAGCAGGTCAACGCCGCCATCAGGACGATGCCGGAGGCGGACGCCCCCACCGACTTCGACCTCGCCACCCGTGACCCCGACATGCCCTCCCAGCTCCTGCCGGACATGCTGAACCCGGGCGGCGATGACCATCTCCACTTCGGTGACGCCGGCACCAGGACACTCGCCGACACCCTGATCCGTGCAGCCGACGGGCCCAGCGTCGCCATGTCCCAGACCGCGGCCGCGGACTTCGACGGCGACGGAGCCCAGGACCTCGTCGCTCGCCACGACCCGACGGGCACCCTCAAGATGTGGCGCGGACGGGGCAACGGCACCTTCGCCTCCGCCGTCGACGTGACCGCCGGCTGGCGCCCGTTCTCCCAGACCACCGCAGCCGACTTCGACGGTGACGGCAAGGCCGACCTGATCGCCCGGGACCCCTCGGGCACCCTGAAGCTCTGGAAGGGCCGCGGCGACGGCACCTTCGGCTCCGCCCTCACGGTGACGGGCGGCTGGGACTTCACCCAGACCACCGCGGCCGACTTCGACGGTGACGGCAAGGCCGACCTCATCGCCCGCGACTCCTCGGGCACCCTGAAGATCTGGGCAGGCCACGGCGACGGCACCTTCGGCGCCGGGACATCCCTGACCGCCGGCTGGGACTTCACCCAGACCACCGCAGCCGACTTCACCGGCGACGGCCAAGCCGACATCGTCGCCCGGGACGGATCAGGGAACCTCAAGATGTGGACGCACAACGCAGGTGGCCACTTCAACGCCCCCATCAACGTCACCAGCGGCTGGCGCCCCTTCTCCCAGACCACCGCGGCCGACTTCACCGGCGACGGCAAGGCCGACCTCATCGCCCGCGACGACACCACCACCGGCCTCCGCAGCTGGGCCGGCCACGACGACACCACCTTCGCAAGCCCCACCACCCTCACCACCGGCTGGTGACCAAGTTGCGGGAACCGACAGGTGTTCGCCACGTGATCACTGAGCGGACCGGTCTGCCCCTCTCCACCCGGATCTCAGCAGCGAACACCCACGACAGCCAAGGGCTGGAGTCCATGGTGCGGGGCATCCCACCCATCCGGTCCCGCCGCGGACCGCGCCGCCGTTGGCCGGCCAAGCTGCACGGGGACAACGGCCACGACTTCGACCGTCTACGCACAAGGCCCGCTCCCGCAACATCACACCGCGCATCGCGCGGCGAGGCGTCGAACCCTCCCAGCGCCTTGGCCAGCACCGATGCACCGTAGAACGCACCGTGGCATGGCTGTCCGGGTGCCGCCGCCTGCACCGTCGCCACGAGCGCAAGGCTGAACACTTCTTGGCATTCACAGGCATTCGCAGGCATCGCCGCCGCGGGGCTAGCGCGCGGCTTCGCGGCGGAGCAGAAGTTCGACGGCCACCGCGCGATCCTCTTCACCCCCAACCGGCCCCGGCGGCCGCCTGCTCCTGCAGACCCGGCGCGGCTCCCTGAGGGGGTCCCGGCCTGGACAACCGGCCGGGCGCTGCAGACGGATGGTGGCCGTCACGACTGCCTCGTCTCCCCGTCCGTCTGGGAGCCGACGGATGTCAGAGGACGTGTTCGGTGGACGGGCTCCCACGGCCTGGCAGTGGGTGAGGATCGGCTGGGTGTGTTGGTGCAGTCGATGTCCGTCCGTGACCGAACGATGACGTATTGGGGAAGGGCCTGTAACTCGATGCGGGATACAAAGAGTTCCGACCGTTTGTATGCGCTACCTGCTGGGGATCATCATGAAGCTGTCCCGCACCGCCGTGCTCGCCGCTTTCGGCCTCGCCGCGGCTCTGTCGCTTACCGCTTGCAACAACGGTGAGGATTCCGCGCAGGCCCCGGCAGCCAAGGACCCCTCGTCCTCGTCCTCGTCGTCCTCGTCGTCGGGCGGCGGGACGTCCCCGGACCACAGTTCGGGCTCCGGTGGTGCGCAGGGGGGAAGCGCGAAGCCTGGCTCAGGGAAAGGTTCCTCGTCGTCTTCCAGCGCTGTGAACGGCGGGGCGGAGAGCGCTGGCAAGACCCCGTTCTGCAAGACGCAGGACCTGGCCATCGAGGCTACGAACGCTGCGCCTGACCAGAGTTCCGGCAGGATCAACATAACGATGGTCAACCGGGGTTCGGGCACCTGCTCGGCGACGGGCTTCGCGGGCGTCGACATCAAGGACGCCGACCACACTTCGAACCCCATCGAGCGGGGACAGGCCCAGCCGCGCGTCACCACTCTCAAGCCCGGCGACGCCGCTGTCTTCGATCTCGCCTACACCATCGACGGCAGTGGCAGGAGCCTCGCGCACCCGACCGACATCTTGGTGACGCCGCCGAACGAGACCCATACGGTGAGCCTGAAGTGGCCTGCGGGCGCGGGCGGGATCAAGGGCGCCTACACCGACGTCCAGGTCTACCCCACACACACGACCAACTGAGACCGACCGGCAAATGGCGGGTGGGGCAGCCCGGGCAGGACCGAACGCAAGGCAGGCACGAGCCTGAGGGATCACGGAGTTCTTGACGCTCTGTGATCACCCGAAGGGCTCGCGCCTGCGGTCCCGGCATGCCTTTCGAAACCCCTGTGGGACCACTTCGCCGCTCTGCTGCCGTGCGGAAGGGATACGCCGGGAGCCATGCGCCGGGTTGCCACCGGCGACGGATTCCAGACCGGACCGTCTTCGGGTACATCGTGCTCGCGCTGGTCCACGGCTCCGGCTACGCGCCGTGGACTTCCGCCTCTACCTCGCCGCCACTCCCGTCAGGCTCCGCGTGCTCATCCGGCGCTCGGCGAGCCGCTGCCGCTGGGACGGCCGCCCCACCACCGGACGCCTCAAGTGATCCGTCTGCCGGTCGGCCTCAGCCCCAGTCCTGCAACTGCCGGAGCAGGTCGGCGTCGCCCTCGATCCGCAGCGAGCCGGCCGGGATGCGCATGTACATGAGCAGGGCCATCTCGCTCGCCGTGCCGTAGACGGCGGCGGTGGGCTTGCTCTCGGCGGCCTCCGCCGCGGTGAGGCGGGTGAAGCGGGAACCGGCGGCGTCCACCGTCTGGCGCCAGGAGCCGGCCTCGGCTGCGTGGTAGTCCATGGTGGCGGGCTCGCCCGGCCACGGGACCGTGCCGGTGCAGACGGTGGCGAGGAACTCCTCGATGGCGTCGACCGCCTCGGTCGTCGGCAGCTCCTGCGGGGTAGCGGAGGCCAGCTGGGCGTCGTAGGTGTGGATCAGCGATTCCGGGACGCGGCGGCGGGCCACGGCGGCCACCGTGTGCGGCGATGCCAGCGGCTCCCACCAGGCCCAGCAGCCCCGGTCCGGGCCGGCCTCGCGCAGAGCAGTGAGCAGCTGCTCCGTCGAGTCGGCCAGCCAGGCTATGAGGGCCTCGCGCTCCCTGGGCGCCGCCAGCCCGTCCTTGCTCGGCCGTTCGTCGCCCGGCGCGGTGTTCAGCACGATGTAGGCCCAGAAGCGGTCCCCCTCACTGAGGTGGTTCGCCAGGTCGTACAGCGTCCAGCCCGGGCAGGACGGGACGTCGGCGTCGAGGCTGGGGGCCGCGGCGACGGCGGCGCGGAACGCGGCGGAACGCTCGTCAATCATCCGCAGCAGGGTGGGGAAGGAGAGATGATCAGTCACGCGGACCTTGTATCACCCGGACCAGGACTCTCGCACTCGATTAAGACCGAGTCCTATGTGGTGAGGCGTCGTTCACTTCGATATGGGGCGGGGTACGCGGAGTTGGATTGTTCCGGACGGGTTGTGGGAGATCGCGGAGCCGGTGATCCCTCCGTCGAGGGTGCGGCCGCAGGGCGGCGGGACTCAGGACACGCCTGATGAGACCCTGTTCGCGGCCATCATCTACGTGCTGGTCAGCGGCTGTGCCTGGCGAGCCCTGCGACCGTGCTTCGGGATATCGAAGTCGACGGCCCACCGCCGGTTTCTGATCTGGTCGAGGGCCGGCGTGTGGGGCCGGCTGCACGAGGAGATTCTGCACCGCCTCAACGACGCCGGACTGCTCGACCTGTCCCGCGTCGTCCTCGACTCCGCCCACGTACGGGCCAAAAAGGGGGCGAACTCACAGGTCCGAGCCCCGTGGACCGGGCAGGCCGGGCTCCAAGATGCACGTCCTGTCGGACGCGGCCGGACTGCCCCTCCTCGTCGGCGTCTCGGCCGCCAAACCCACGACAGCCAAGCGCTGAAGCCCATGGTGCTCGGTCACCGAACGAGACACGACCCCCACCGCGGCCGCCACTTCAAGCCCCAGCGCCTGCATGCCGACAAGGCCTACGGCGTACCTGAACTGCGGAAATGGCTCTGCGGCAAGCGGATCGGCGTCCGTATCGCCGGCAAAGGGACCGAGTCGAGCGAACGATGAGGGCGTCGGCGGTGGGTGATCGAGCGGACCATGTCCTGGCTGACCGGTTACCGCCGACTGAACCACCGCTACGAACGCCCCCCGCAACCACCTGGCCTTCCTCGGCCTCGCCGCCGCCCTGTGCTGCTACAAACGCCTGGTCCGCCTCACCACATAGGACACGGTCTAAGGGATCCGGGACGGATGGACGGTCAGAGCTCCCAGAGCGGAAGACCCGATCTTGTGAGAATCGCGCTGTGGAGTGCGACGTATGCGGGCGTTGGATGTGGCAACGGCCGTTGGACCCGAACGAGTGGGCTGAGGAGATCTGGTCCTGCTCCTGGTGCTGCGCGGCGACCCATGTGGGCGGCGAGTGGTTCAAGATCTCCCGTCCCCCGTATGCGCCCGTAGACCGTCGCTGGGAGACCGCGCTCACGGAGGGGTTGCCTCCCGATCCTGCTCACGCCTGCGGCTTCTTCGAGAACACGCTGTGCGGGATCGGGCTCCCGGGCATTGGTCCGTCCGACTACCTCTGGCTCCCGGAACGCCTGAACGCATGAGGTGCATGGAGGGAAGCCGCAGTCGTCATCGATGGCGTTGGCCGCGCGAACGGCGGGACGACCACGCACGAATCAGCATCGCGAAGCGGCAGGCCAAGTAGTCAGCACTCCCCGTTTGTGGCAGCCCCGCCTGGGACGGGGGCTGCCACAAGCGTCTGGACGGCCTGGTCCCGGCACTGAGCTGACGCCGCCCGAAACCCCCGTCCGCGGGCGGCGTCAGCTC